>JAGLKG010000135.1 GCA_023141835.1 Maribacter sp.
GAGTTGGGAGCGATAGCGGACAACGTAACAAATTGGATGGCTATACGTAGTTTATTGCCGTTTTGATTGCTCTTATTTTGAGTACCGAGGTAACCAAATAACATTAAGAAAAGGTAGATTAAAGGCTATAGTTTAAACGAAGTCCCCCATAAAAATTGCGGTCATTCCCAGGGTAAAAATAGCGGGGAGCCCTACCGCCAAAGCTACTGGCATTGATCAACACCGATTGGGCATATTTGGTATTGGTTAGGTTGTTGACACCAAAGTCCAGCCCAATAGAAAAGTTTTGGGTCAATTGTTTTTTATACCCCAATCGTGTGTATATTAAATTGTAGGCCTCACTCGATAACGTATTGGCATCGGTCAGGGATATTCTTCCCACATGTTGGTGGGTTATATTCCAATAAAGACCATTACCCATTTGCATTTGCAAACCACTGTTCAAACGATGTTCGGGAACCCCTGTTAGTGGATTGCCCGAAAAATCATTGTCCTCATCAATGAATTCAATGAACTTATGGTTACTAAAAGAATAGGCCACAAAAGGGGTGATTTGAAATTTAGGAGCCAACTTAATTCTATAATTAAGGTCCAGCTCAACCCCTTGGTGTTTGGTACGCCCTGCATTTTTGCCAATATATTCATCATCACCGACCCGTTGTGCAACCAAAAGGTTTTTGATATCCATGCGATACAAGGAGACATCGATCTTTAGGTTGTTGTTTAACAAGGATAGTTGGCTGCCCAATTCATAATTGGTTCCTGTTTCTTGAGCAATATCAGGGTTTATGACTCCATCTGGAGTCAATGATTCTTCCAAACTAGGGTTTGAGTATCCTCGGCTTATGTTCGTATAGATGCTTTGTCCCGGGAAAAAGGTATAGGTCAGATTTAAACTCGGTAAAAAGATAACATCAAAATCGCGTTCCCCACTTTTATTCCCCGCTCCCGTGTTGAACAGGTCCTGAAAGTCATAATTGGTCTTGTTGATGTTCAACCCCAATTGGGCCTCAAAATAACTGGCAAAGGGTAGGGTCAAGGTTCCAAACGCACTGAATTGGGTCCGTAATTCTTCATTATCGCTGATTCGGTCACCGAGCAGACTACCATTCCCATTATTGTCTCCGTATAGGTTCTCAAAAGTGCCCCAATGATAATTGTCTTTATATAATTCGGCACCAAAACTATATTGGCCGTTTTGTTCGGCAAGGTCGAAATTGCCTAGAAATCGGGTTCTAAATCCATAACCATTGGTGAATTCATCCAGAATATTAAAGGGTCTTGGTTCGTAATGATCTAAATAGGTATAGAAAATACTGGTGGTATTCTTAAGCCTTTGATGAAAGGTATGCGAATAGGAAACTCCCGCCAAGGTATATTTGTTCGCCTCATAGCCTTTAGCGGCGTTCCAAGTAAAAGCAGCCTGCGTTGGATCTTCATCAAAAGCGGCTTGACTTAACGAACTGGCAATTTGAGCCGTATAGTCGATATAATTTAAAAAGAAGCCAATCTTGTTTTTTGCGTTGATTTTATAAGAGGTATTTAATAAAACGCCTTCACGCTCAAAATGATTGTTCTCACGATACCCATCAATATTCATATGCCCATAGCGAAACTCCAAAGAAAGCTTTTCATCGGCATGTGTAAACCCAAAACTGTTTTTTAGGAGTCCATAGGAACCTACCGTCAGACTATTTTTAAAAGTAGTCGACTCTTGCAGGGCTTCCTTGGGGTTTAAAATGATGGCCCCTCCTAAATTAGCACCAAAGGCAGTTCCCATAGGGCCTTTTATAACTTCAATGGAATTCAGGTTTTCTAAATCGTAGGCCTCTATGGTAGAAGACCCTGTGCCATTGGTTACAGGTATTTCGTTGTAATATAAACGGAGTTTGTCCGTGCCAAATGGGGTTCTGGCTCCCACGCCCCGGATTGTGATCCGATTGGTATTCAAAGCACCGGACAATACGTAGACCCCGGGAATTTGGTTCATGGAGGAAACCATATCGGCTGGACTATAATTCTGAAAGATCTTGGCCCCAATGATTTTTGAAGGAACAATTCCGGTAGCTTGTTTAGGTTTAAGGGAATCTAAAAGTACCACCTCATCCAATTGGGTAATGCTGTCTTTTTGAACAGCTTCTTGGGCCAATGCGAAAGAAAAGAAAAAAAGGAAAACTAAAACGTAAAAAAATGATCTCATGCAGTTTGAATAAGCGGTAAAAATAGGAAATCAAACAGGAATACAAACTAATACATCGGGATTAAAATGTTAAGTAGTATTATTTATCACAAATGAATTATTTATCACAAATGAAACCACAGGTTTTAAGACCTTCACAACAAAAATGGGCTTATAAGCGTCATTTCAACGATCAATTTTGTCTGTTTAACGATAGAAAGCTTAATTTGTAGTAGATACCCTACCGAATTTGATTAGAGTCTCATTTTGAAAAAAGAATATGGAATACACTGGTTCATTTGCAATAAAAAAATTAATGGGGATCCTCATACTTTTTCTATTTGTTGAAACTACGGTTTTTGCTAGGGTTCCACAAAGTGAGAAATCTGTACTTCTGGAAATTTACAAACAAACAAATGGACCAAAATGGACAATTCCGTGGGATGTGTCAAAACCGATTTCCACGTGGCACGGAGTGGGCGTTGAGAAAGGTAGTATAGTATCCCTTAACCTGTTCAACAATAATCTTGTAGGTGAGCTTCCGCAAGCAATAGGAAAGCTAACGAACCTTCGGGTATTGAACATTGCTTTTAATTCTATTGAAGGAACGATCCCCAAAGATATTACATCATTAAAGGAGCTAAGAATCCTAAGAATGGGAAAAAATCAATTTAAGGGGACTATCCCTGAAGATATTGGGAATCTAAATAAATTGGAAGTGTTGGATTTATATAATAATAAATTAGCAGGTCAGTTACCCACTGGTCTTGGAAATTTGATTCGGTTGAGGTCACTTGTGCTTTCTAATAACAATTTTAGGGGTCAAATTCCTCAGGAAATCGGAAACATTGAGGCTTTGGAAAATCTAGAATTGGCGAATAATAAAATAGAAGGACAAGTGCCAAACGCACTTGGTAAACTGAACAATCTTCATAGCTTGATTCTTGCCGAAAATAGGTTAAAAGGAAAATTTCCGAAAAGTATCTTTTTACTCCCAAAATTAAAATTGCTACAGGTTCAAAATAATGAATTTGATAAGGCCAAGATGACACAAAATATTCCAGATAATTTGAATTTGGCTTTTCTGGATTTTGGAAATAAGAATCTACAATTCAAGAAAAGAAATTATAGGAATTTTGACTTAAACGGCGAGATAAAAACTGCAGATACCAAATTTGAGGATTTGGATTAAAAAGGCTACAATTTCTCAGAACCTAAAACCTAAAGAAATACCTGCTCGGAACATAAAGGTTTCCTGAAAAACTTCGGGGTTTACATTCCTGCCTATTCCTGCACTTATTTCCAAGCTGAATTTTTGACTCTGCGTCACCCATTTATTCCCGAAAGCCAATCCTAAAGCGGTAGTGTTATAATCATTGTTTCGCAACCCTAGATTATTATCGGGCACTTCGTTTTCTCCAATATAATAGAGGCCAAAGACCTCGGCAAAAAAACCACTTCTAGGGATGTACCCAAAATAGGCCCTTACATTGGGGCCAATGCCAAAGTTGCCATTATAATCAGTAGCATCACTATCAAAATATAAAGTTCCACCAATACTGGTGTCCTCGCTAAAAAAATACTCATAAGAACCTTCCACAGAGCCATTGGCCAAAAACTGACCGATGTTGAATTTTAGCTCATTGTCATTGTTGAACCTCGGATAAGCTTGTGCATGTACAAGGTAAGTCCCTAGCAAGGCAACAGCAATACATAGATTTTTCATCGCTCGATTATTTTGATATTCTAGATGGAAATCAAATCCTGTTCCAAAGTGGTAAATGTAAAAATGAATTGTTGATTTAGAATCAATATCGATGAACTTTAGATAAGCCTTTATTTATTCAAAGGAACAAAAAACATTTCCTATTTTTAAGCAAAATTTGAAAAGTGAAGATAGTATCCTACAACGTAAATGG
This sequence comes from Maribacter sp., assembly GCA_023141835.1. Taxonomy (GTDB): domain Bacteria; phylum Bacteroidota; class Bacteroidia; order Flavobacteriales; family Flavobacteriaceae; genus Maribacter_A. Next base: position 4,099 of record JAGLKG010000135.1, read on the forward strand.
TATACGTGCCGCATTGAAAAAAGGTTTTATCCAATGGCTGCAATCTGTAGATCCCGATGTAATCTGTTTGCAAGAGATTAAAGCTCAAGAAGACCAATTGGATTTAGCGGTTTTTGAGGAAGCCGGATATGCGCATAATTACTGGTATAGTGCACAAAAGAAGGGTTATAGTGGTGTGGCTATTCTATCAAAGTCCAAACCCGACCATATCGAGTTCGGCACAGGAATCCAAACCATGGATTTTGAGGGAAGAAACCTCAGAGCCGATTTTGGTGACCTTTCCGTTATGAGTATGTACCTTCCGTCAGGAACGAACTTAGCCCGTTTGGATTTTAAGCTCAACTATATGGCTGAAATTCAAGAATATTTTAACGATTTAAGAAAGAAAAGGCCAAATCTTATAGTTCTTGGTGACTATAATATTTGCCATGAAGCTATTGACATCCATGATCCGGTTCGCAATAAGAATGTTTCAGGATTTTTACCTGTGGAACGTGAATGGATTGGGGATTTCATGAAAAATGGGTTCATAGATAGTTTTAGACATTTCAATAAGGAGCCTGATAATTATACATGGTGGAGCTATCGGGCAAATGCCAGAAACAACAATAAAGGTTGGCGCTTGGATTATGGTATGGTGAGCGAACCTTTAAAAGACCGTTTGAAGCGCTCTGTAATACTATCCGATGCAAAGCATAGTGATCATTGTCCTATTCTGGTTGAATTAGGATAATAATACTTCCTCCTTTCGACATCACTTTATATTCGTAGTTTTGAAATTTGAAAAACCATATAGTACAATTAACTGAATGAGATACACCAAATTACCACATACCGATATTGAAGTAAGTAAAATATGTTTGGGCACCATGACCTGGGGCAATCAGAATACCGAGGCTGACGGCCACGGGCAAATGGATTATGCCCTTGACCAAGGAGTCAATTTTTTTGATACGGCTGAACTATATTCCATTCCGCCCCATCCAGACCGTCATTCAAATACTGAGAAAATTATAGGAACCTGGTTTAAGAAGACGGGGAACAGGGACAAGGTGGTTCTTGCTTCCAAGATTGCGGGGAAAGCAGAATTTTCCAAGTTCATCCGTACAACGGGGTTTAATAGGGAATCCATTATTGATGCAGTGCATGCGAGCCTTAAAAGGTTACAAACCGATTATATTGATTTATACCAGCTGCATTGGCCGGAACGTTCAACCAATTTTTTTGGAAAAAGAGACTATAAACATGATATTACCGATCACTGGGAAGATGACATACATCAAGTGTTGGAGACCTTACGTGATTTGGTCCAAGAAGGTAAAATAAGGCATGTGGGAATTTCGAATGAAACACCATGGGGCACAATGCGATTTTTAGAAGAGAGCAAAGTACATGCTAGTCTCCCTCGAGCCATAACCATTCAAAATCCATATAGTCTTCTAAACCGCATATTTGAAACTGGTCTCAGTGAAATTTCAATGCGAGAGCATATTGGTCTTCTGGCCTATTCACCTATGGGATTTGGGGTATTAAGTGGGAAGTATTTGGGAGGTAAATTGCCCGAAAAATCGAGAATCACCTTATTTCCGAATTATACAAGATATAGCAGTGAGACAGCAACTAATGCCACTCAAAAGTATTATGACCTGGCGCAGGAACATAATCTTTCATTGGCCCAAATGTCTCTTGCTTTTGTGAATTCGAGACCGTTTGTAAGCAGTAATATTATTGGGGCCACAACAATGGACCAATTGAAGGAGAATATTGCAAGTATCAATGTTGACCTTAATGATGAAGTGCTAATGGGTATACAAGCTATTCATAACGAAATTCCAAATCCAGCACCTTAAATAAAAAACTATGTATTTTCTAAAAGTAGGATTTGGGCAGCTTGTTTTGATTATAGTGGTGGTATTGGTTATTTTGGTTTTTGCCCGAATCATGAGGGATAAACGTTAACCGAACAATCCGCTAACTACATCCTCAATTCTAGCTGCAAGTTCAATATTGATTTTTGGGTTCTTAAGACTTATTTTATTGTTTTTGGAAACATAAATGGTGTTGAACCCTAATTTTTCGGCTTCTAAAATTCGTTGTTCGACCCGTTGTACGGGCCGAATTTCGCCAGCCAAACCTACTTCAGCAGCAAAACAAATTCCTTTTTCAATAGAAATATCTTCATTGCTTGAAAGAATAGCTGCTATAACTGCCAAATCAATGGCAGGGTCATCAATGGAAATACCTCCTGTAATATTCAAAAAGACATCTTTGGCGCCTAGTTTAAAACCT
>JAGLKG010000136.1 GCA_023141835.1 Maribacter sp.
CAACATACGTTGAATTGGAATAAGGGCTTTTTTCATAATAGGTGCCGGAACATCAATTTGTGGGCTTTCATGAAGCAAGCAGCTGTAAAGTTTTTGGAGGGTATTTACTTTCATATAAGCACATTCACTACAGGCACAGCTATTATCTTCCTTAGCAGGAGCGGGAATTAATTTTGCATTGGGAGCTTCTTGTTTTATTTTATGTAATATTCCCGCTTCTGTAGCCACAATGAATTTTTCTTGGGGGTGTTCTTTTACGTAATTTATCATTCCCGAAGTAGAACCTATATACCTTGCTGTTTTTAAAATATGCTCTTCTGATTCCGGGTGCGCTATGATTATTGCACTGGGGTGTTTTTGATAAAGATCCAACAACTTATCTATGCAGAAAGCTTCATGTACTACGCAACTGCCATCCCATAGCAACATATCTCTACCCGTTTTTTTAATTATGTATTTTCCCAAATTCCTATCCGGAGCAAAAATGATTGGTTGGTCTTTTGGAATAGATTCCACTATTTTCAGGGCATTTGAAGAGGTACAGACTATATCGGTCATTGCCTTTATTTCAGCACTACAATTTATATATGTAATTACAATATGGTCGGGATGTGCTTCAACGAATTTACCAAAATCGCCGGGTGGACAAGAATCTGCCAATGAACATCCGGCATCCAAATCGGGCAAGACAACTTTTTTATCTGGGTTCAGTATTTTTGCCGTCTCCGCCATAAAATGAACTCCAGCGAATACAATGATATCCGCGTCAGTCTCTGCAGCCTTTTCGGACAATCCGAGACTATCCCCAACATAATCAGCAATTTCCTGTATCTCTGGGCGTTGATAATAATGTGCCAAGATAACAGCGTTCTTCTCCTTCTTTAATCTTTTTATTTCTTTATTTAAGTCAATTTTCAAAGCTTCCGAGTTTTTTGCAATTATAATCCTTTTACCCATCACAAAATATGATTTCCATCATACTTTTCCTATTCATGCATGGATGCTAAACTTAAATCCAACAAAAAAAGGAAGCAAATAAGCTCCCTTTTTTATACCTAATTTCAAAATTCTATTTTGCTACATTCACTGATCGGGTTTCCCGAATCACCGTAACCTTCACCTGGCCTGGATAAGTCATATCTGTTTGAATCTTCTGGGATATTTCAAAAGACAATTGAGCCGCTTTGTCATCGCTCACTTTTTCGCTTTCTACAATAACACGCAGTTCTCTCCCTGCTTGGATAGCGTATGCTTTTTGTACGCCTCCAAATGCAAAAGCAATTTCCTCCAAATCCTTTAGACGCTGTATATAGGAATCCAAAACCTGTCTTCTAGCACCCGGTCTTGCACCACTTATGGCATCACACACTTGGATTATTGGCGAAATCAATGTTTTCATTTCCACTTCATCATGGTGAGCTCCAATGGCGTTGCAAACATCTGGCTTCTCTCCGAACTTCTCTGCCCATTGCATACCTAAAATAGCATGTGGTGTTTCTATCTCAGCTTCGGTATTAGGTACTTTTCCAATATCATGTAAGAGTCCAGCACGTTTGGCCAATTTAGGGTTCAACCCTAATTCAGAGGCCATTACTCCACAAAGCTTGGCAACTTCCCTTGAATGCTGTAAAAGGTTCTGTCCGTACGAAGATCGATATTTCATTCTACCCACAGCTTTGATCAATTCTGGGTGTAATCCGTGAATTCCCAAATCTATCACAGTACGCTTCCCTATTTCAACTATTTCCTGCTCTATCTGCTTTTCGGTCTTACGTACAATTTCCTCAATACGTGCTGGATGTATTCTTCCATCAGTAACTAGTTTATGCAATGATAAACGGGCAATTTCCCTTCGTACCGAATCAAAACAAGAGAGGATAATCGCCTCGGGCGTATCATCCACAATTATCTCAACCCCCGTTGCTGCTTCAATGGCCCTAATATTTCGACCTTCGCGACCAATGATCCTTCCTTTAACATCGTCGGATTCCAAGTTAAACACCGAGACGCAATTTTCTACTGCCTCTTCTGTCCCTATACGCTGAATAGTATTGATAACGATTTTACGGGCCTCCTGCTGCGCCGTTAATTTGGCCTCTTCCATGGTAGTCTGCAAAAACGCCATAGCATCGGTCTTGGCAGTTTCTTTAAGGGATTCCATCAATTGGCTTTTAGCATCTTCAGCAGATAATCCAGAAATAACCTCTAATTGCTGAACCTGGTTATTATGCAGTTTTTCTAATTCTGATTGCTTTTTAGTATAGAATTCCTCTTTATGGGCAACATCCTTGATTTTATTGTCTAACTGCCCATTTAATTTTTTACTTTTTGCGAGTTCGCTGCTAACCTGTGATTCTTTATCCCTAGTGCGCTTCTCAGCTTCGGATATTTTTCTATCCTTGTTGTTGATTACCTTTTCATGCTCCGCCTTTAGCTCTAAAAACTTTTCCTTAGCTTGAAAAATTTTATCCTTCTTAATATTTTCTCCCTCAATCTTTGCTCCCTTTAGAATAGAGTTTGCATCTTTCCTTGCATTGGCTATGGTCTTGGAGGCCTTGCCTTTTTCCATGAATTTTGCGATAATATATCCAACAAAAAGGCCTGCAATTGCTACTAATATAAGTGTGGTACTGTCCATGATTTCAAAATTTAAAATAAAAAAGCCCACATTAGAGAAGTTTTGTACAAACTCCAGAAAACAGGTTTAGGGTTACCAGACTGATCAAGGATCCTTATACGAGTAAGGCCTGCTTTTACAATCTAAACTCACCCTTTTTAAACAAATTAATGTTGAGTTCGTCAAAAGATATTACCAATGTGGGCAGTAACTTAATGTTATTTAAAAGAACTTATTTAATACCAAGCTTAGAATTCACCAACTCGTCCAACGCCTTTAGTCGTTCGGTCGCCTCGCTAGCACCTTCAGATTGATCAATACCTTTTTGCTCTATTTTGGAAGCAAACTGTAGTGCACACATCGCGAGCACATCCTGTTTGTCTCTAACGGCATAATTCTGTTCAAATTTCTTTGCCAGTTGCTCTATATTCTTGGCCGCCTTCCTTAACCCCTCTTCTTGACCAGGGTCAATTGTCAAGGGATAAACCCTATCGGCTATCGAAAGCTTTATTTTGAGCTTTTCTGACATGCTATTTTTAACATTATTCTGCAAGTTGGGTAATGCAATGGTCCAACTCCCTAATCAATGTATTTATTTTAAGCTTAGCTTCTGTTTTATTTGTATTACTGCCAAGCATCGAATTTGCAAGCTTCAGTGAATTATATTTCTGCTCCCATTCAGAAACAGTTTTTAGGGTCAAATCCTTGTCGTTTCGTGCTGAAAACAATTCCTCTTCCAACTTTCGATTAGTCTGCTGTAAAAGTTCCAACTTATGCAACAACTTGCTAATTTTGTTTTCTAAGGAATCAACAATTTTCACCAATTCACTCATATGCAATACTCAATGCGTATTACACAAAGTTAACATACATCTAACGACTGGGCAATACTTTTTTGATTTATTCTTTAAGTAATACTTTAATACCTGCTATACTAGAGAGATTATCAATTGCTTCCTTCATAAAACTTTGTACTTTTTTAGGTATCACGGCCATTAATTATTTTCATCTGTTTAAATTTATCACATATTTCTAGACTAGACCTTGCCCTTATTGGACATTTGTAATCTTCTTTTAAGGATTTTGAACAAAGGGGGAAGGGATAATGGAGATATACTTTTGATATTCATAAACTATGGGTAGGACATTTTTAATTCTTTTTTTGATTTACACCTCGGCCATATTGGCTCAGGACAACTATCCCAAAGACACCTTTAGATCTCCATTGGATATTCCCCTGATTTTGGCAGGCACATTCGGTGAACTGCGATCCAATCATTTTCATTCAGGTATCGACATAAAAACCCAACAACGTCAAGGCATTCCGATTTATGCCATTGGTGATGGCACGGTAGCAAGAATCAAGATTTCACATTGGGGCTATGGTAAAGCACTATATGTGGCTCACCCAAGTGGGTATACGTCGGTATACGGGCATTTACAAAAATTTTCTCCCGAAATCGAAACATACGTAAAGCAACTTCAATATCAGAAAAAATCGTACGAAATCGAGATGTTTCCCGAATATGGAGAGATTAAGGTTGAAAAAGGTAAAATAATTGCATATAGTGGTAATTCTGGCGGTTCCTCAGGACCCCATCTACACTTTGAAGTTAGAAGCAGTATATCGGAAAAGCCAACGAACCCCCTTCTATATGGCATGGAAGTAAGAGATGCTACGAACCCCTCCCTGATAGGACTTTATGGTTATCCCCTATCCGAGAATGCTCAATTAAACCAGAGCAACATCAAATCACAGATTAATTTCACCAAACAAAAAGATGGTACTTTTCTCGCTGATAAGGTAACTGCCCTGGGATCCATAGGATTTGGTTTTATTGGCTTTGATCGACAGGATTTGGCCGCAAACAAAAATGGGGTCTATTCGGTAAGACAAGTGGTCAACGGGAAAGTATATACTGATTACGATTTTGAGTCATTTTCATTTACTGAAACACGATATATCAATACCCTTATAGATTATGACCACTTTGGCAGGTACAAACAGCGCATCCAAAAGGTTTTCAAGTCACCTGGAAACCGGTTGAGTATTTACAACAAATTGGTCAACGATGGCAAAATTGTGGTTAACGATGGCTTGTCGTACAAGGTAGAGTTATTAATTCACGATTTGGAAGGAAACCTGACCAAGGTCGTCATTCCGGTTGAAGGCAAACGGCAACAAATAAAAATAAAAGGCGAGCCAAAAAAGACTCAAAATTATGTAATAGCCAAACGTCCGAATAATTATGACTTAGGATTGGCCAAGGTTTATTTTCCGTCAAACACATTCTATGAGGATTTTTATTTGGATTTAAAAGAAGGGAGAGACACGGTTGCCATACATAACAATAGAGTACCGGCACACAGAAACTTTACGATAACCTTCGATGTCTCAAAATATTCGGAAGAAGAACGCAAGCAGTTGTTTATCGCACGATTGGACAAGAACCTAAAACCAAATTATACATCTACCTTCAAAAGAGGAACAACATTTACAACACGCACCCGTAATCTAGGTACATACACTTTGGCCAAGGATACTTTGACCCCAAAAATCAGAACAAAAAACTTTAAGCATAAACAATGGCTGAATAATTACAGATACCTAAGCCTTTTAATCTCGGATGACCTTAGTGGTATAGATACCTACTCGGCTACTTTGAACGGACAGTGGATTCTGATGGAGTATGAACCAAAGACCAAAACACTTACCTATAATTTTGATGATAAAATTTTGGATAAAAAACAATGCGAACTCAAAGTTATCGTTAAGGATAATGTGGGAAACACCAATACCTTGGAAGTTTCCTTTTATAGAAAATAAATACATTGAAGTGCCTAAAACCTGTTTTTATTTTATTACTTCTATGTCTGTGTTCACAACTTAAGGCACAGACTGCCGTAATTACCGGTATTGTATTCGACGAAAACAATATTCCCTTACCGCAGGTAAATATTTCTTCATCGAATAATGGCACATTTACCGATAGTACTGGCCATTATATGTTGCAATTGGTAGCTGAGCAAGAAAACACGATAACCTTTTCCCACATAGGCCATGAAAATGTGCTACTAAATGGTCTGATTCTCAACACTAACGAGACCTACGAGTTTAATCCTGTACTAAAAACCGATATCGCCCAAATGGATGATGTAACGGTTTCTGCAACGGGAGAAAAAAGAGTGGAAAACATTACCGTAATTTCACCAAAGACCATTCGATTGATTCCTGGAGCCAATCCAGGTGTAGAAAATATTCTGAAGCTGTTACCCGGGGTCTCCTCGAACAACGAGCTCAGTACACAGTACGCTGTTCGTGGAGGTAATTATGACGAAAACTTGGTCTATGTAAACGAAATTGAAGTTTATCGCCCTTTTTTAATTCGTTCTGGACAACAGGAGGGGCTTAGTTTTATAAATAGTGACCTCATCCAAAACGTCGAATTCTCTTCCGGAGGATTTCAGGCAAAATATGGGGATAGGCTCTCATCGGTATTGGATATAACCTACAAAAACCCTTTAGCATTCGCCGCACAAGTAGATTTAGGGTTTCTAGGTGCAAGTCTTGCAGTTGAAACTATCTCCAAGGATAAAAAACTCTCAAGCATTACCGGGGTAAGATACCGCAATAATAGCCTTTTGGTGAATAGTAAGCAGACCCAAGCTAATTTTAAGCCCATATTTACCGATATTCAAAGTTATTTCACCTACCAGGCTTCAAACAAGTTGCATTTCAATTTCTTAGGGAATATCTCTGTCAACGATTATCAGAACAGGCCCTTGAATAGACAAACCAACTTTGGAACGCTCGCGAATCCAAAGGCACTCTTGGTACACTATGAAGGCAGTGAAAACAACAGATATGATACTGCTTTGGGAGCTATTAAAACAAATTATTATTTGAATGAAAATTTTACATTAAAATTTATTTCTTCAATCTATCATGCAACAGAGGAAGAACATTCAGATGTTATCGCCAAATATGAACTGGGCGAAATAGATGTTGATTTAGGGAGTGAAAACCTGGGAGAGGTCATAACATCAAGAGGTATTGGTTCTCAATTCACCCATGCCCGAAATGAGTTGGACGCCCTAATATTCAATCTAGAGCAGAAAGGGAGATACGCGAAAAATAACAAAAGTTTCGAATGGGGAATAAAATATACACATGAAGATATTCGTGATCAGTTGCAGGAATCCGAATTTATAGATTCTATGGGTTATTCCATTAGACCTCCATTACCACAGTTTAACAATAACCAGCCTGAAATACCTTTCGATGCACCACTACAGCCTTACCAAAGCCTAAAAGCAAGAAACTTTGTTAAAACCAATAGGTTTAGCGGATTTGTCCAATTTAGTGAACGTTCCATTTGGAACGAGAATGACATTTATTACAATTTTGGTCTAAGGTATCAACGTTGGACGGTCAGAGCCATCAATGTAGGGAAGGTTCCCCAAATGATTTTAAGCCCTAGGGCACAATTCTCCATTAAACCCAATTGGAAAAAGGACATACTTTTTCGGCTTTCAGCAGGAATATATCATCAACCTCCCTTGTATAGAGAACTGAGAGATCGTACTGGCGCTATCAACCCAAGAGTAAAGGCGCAACGATCCATTCATTTTGTTTTGGGCAATGAATACAGTTTTCTTCTATGGAATAGACCTTTTACCTTAAAGGGAGCGATCTATTACAAAAATTTGGAAAACATCAACCCTTATACCTTGGAAGATGTGCGCATTCGTTATGCTGCCAACAATAATGCAAAGGCGTATGCGTATGGTGCTGAGGTTAGAATGAATGGGGCATTTGTTCCTGGAACGGAGTCTTGGGTAAGCTTGGGTTTTTTGAAAACTGAAGAAAATATAGAACATAGAGGATTTATCCCACGTCCTACTGATCAACGTTTTAAGTTGGGCATTCTTTTCCAGGATTATATCCCTGACATACTCAATTTAAAAATGTATATGAACCTGGTTTATAACACGGGTGTTCCAAGTGGTTCTCCAAGTTACGCTGATCCTTATATTTTTCAGAATAGATTAAGGGATTATAAACGTGCAGATTTAGGAATTTCTCATATTTTTGTAGATGCGGAACGGAATTACCCTGAAAGCCATTGGTTACATAAATTCAAGGAATTGAGTGTTGGTTTTGAAGTTTTCAATCTATTTAACAATCAAAATTCAATTACCAATACTTGGGTCAGGGATGTTGACAGCAAACAGGAATTTGCAATTCCGAATTATATGACGAGCAGAGTGCTCAATTTACGGCTTAAAATGCGGTTTTGACCAAAACCTGTGCTAATGGCAAATAATAGAAAATGAAAAACAAAATACTTTTCTTGATTCTTTTTATAGGAATAACATCAAATGCCCAAAAGAATATCTACGAAAGCAAAAATTTCGATGATTTAAGCCAAGAACATAAAATTTTAGCTGTCTTGCCTTTTTTGACCAACTTAGATTTAAAAGGTAGCATTACTAAAAAAGAGATGAAGGAATTAGAGGAAAAAGAGGGGTATGCTGTGCAAAACGCCCTTGAAACTTATTTCTCCCAGAGAAAGCGAAAGAAAAAGTTCTCAGTAGAGTTCCAAAACACCAAAAATACTAATGCGATACTTTTCCAGAATGCTATTACTTACAAAAATATCGATGTCTATACGGTTAAACAATTATGTGAAGTCTTAAAGGTAGATGGAATCATCAGTGGAAATCTGGATTTGAACATTCTTTTATCCAAAGGCATTCCCACTGCATCCAATTTTTTAGACTACTTTTTAGGAGATTCCAATTATGGCCGGATAGGCCTCAAAATCAGTGATGGCATTTCTGGCAAGCTACTATGGAAATACGAAAAGAAAATCAATAAAAAATCCGGTAAAAACACCAATGACCTTATTGACCGTATGATGAAATTGGCAACTCGAAAATTTCCTTATGACAGGGAAAAGAAAAAAGAACGAAACAAGGCCAGAAGCTAACCTTCTATAAATTCTTTAAGAACACCTATAGCATAATCCAATTCTTTCTTGGTATTGTACTTAGAAAAAGAAAAACGAAGAGAGGGCTTTTTAATGTCCTCTTTTGAAAGTACTTCATTCAATACATGGGATCCCGCATCGCTACCTGATTGGCATGCGCTTCCCTTTGAACAGGCAATTCCTTTTATATCCAAATGAAACAATAGCATCAATGCTCTTTCATGACTAATGGGTAGACCAATATTCACCAACGTATATGTGCTTTTATCCAAATTTCCCGAATGTCCATTAAAACTAATATTAGGGATGCTTTCTTTGATATTCTCTATAAAATATTTCTTCAAGCCTCGGACATATTCTTCTTCTGCTTCAAGATGGGTATAAGCCAATTTAAATGCCTCCTCTAAACCAACAATATTATGGACAGATTCGGTGCCCGCCCTAAATCCCCTCTCCTGAGAGCCTCCTGAAATTAATGGCTTTAGACCCGAATTTTTTCGAATGAAGGCAAAACCAACTCCTTTCGGGCCATGGAATTTATGTGCGGCGGCGGCCATGAAGTCAATTGGGGTCTTTTGCACATCCCATTCAAAATGACAAATAGATTGTACAGTATCTGAATGGAATAAGGCTTCATTTTCTTTACATAAAAAGCTTACTTCGTCAATGGGTAATAAATTGCCAATTTCATTGTTCACATGCATCAGGCTCACCAATTTTTTGGCGTCATCTTCTTGCAATAGTTGTTCTAAATGAGCTAGCTTTGGATTACCATTTTCATCTAAATCTACATACTTGATATTAATCCCAAATTCCTTGACTAAGTCCTCGGAAGTATGCAATACCGCATGATGCTCGATTTTAGAAGTTATGATGGTCCTTACCCCCAAATCGCGAACCGCACTGCGTAGTATCATATTGTCGGCTTCGGTGCCTCCTGATGTAAAGATTATTTCGGATGCTTGGGCATTCAATTGCTTGGCAATTGATTTGCGTGCGCTTTCAACAGCTGTTTTGGCCGTGCGTCCATGCCCGTGGCTCGAGGATGGGTTACCGTAATAATTAGACAATACATCTTGCATTTTCAAAATAACCTCTTCCCTTACTTGAGTAGTTGCAGCATTGTCTAAATATATGTTTTCCATGACCTGATTTCAAAACTTGAATGGGGTCAAAAATAACCGAATTAAATGTAAATTCTATCCTAAAGAGAATAAACTTGTGGTATATTTCCTTTAAATTTGAGGCATGAAATACCTATTGTTTTTTTGTTTTTTGACCCTTTTGGTTTCATGTAACGACGGTGACTTACAAATTGAAACCATTGATTTTGATAGTATTACAAATGTTCAGGCCTGTGATTCCCCAGTATCTACTGCAAGTACGATTTTCTTTAAGATCAACGATAAGGAAGCATTGATTCTTGAACTACAATCAGGTATCCTGAAAAATGAAGTTTCAGCCAGTACTACTATCAGCAGTGCGGTACCCGATCAATCCAAAGTCACATATAGGGTTTTTTCAGATAAGGTTACCAGCAATTATTTTTGTGATGCTGTACCCACAACAACACCTTTGGTGATTGAAGAGATTGAGGCAGAGAATGGTGAAGTGTTAATAACTACTACAATGGTAGACGATGGCACTACTATTACCTATGAACACAATATTAAATTGAGCGGCCTTACGTTCACGACATCTGCCAATCAAAGGATCACGGACTTGCAAATCAACGATTTTGGAGTTGTGATTACCCAATAACCCATTTTCAGGGGTTTAGATAAATGTATACCTCCGTCGCTCCAAGTCCGTATTTTTGGTAATCGGCGTCATAATATTTGACATTCTCGTATCGACCAAATAGAAAGTTAAGTTCTTCCTTTAATATACCCTCACCTACCCCATGGATAAAAACTATTTTTTGGATACGTTTACGCATGGCAAATTCCAGCTGTCTTTTTGCCGTTTCCATTTGTAGATTCAACATTTCATGGTTTGTCATTCCCTTGGCCGATTTAACAAGCTGATTAATGTGCAAATCAACTTCCATTTTTGGGGCATTCCGTTCTTTTGACTTAATCGTGGTCTGCCGCTTTCGCTTAGTGCTTTCCTTTTCCGCCTTTATTTTTGCCACCTGGTAATTGGTTACTTTAATATCATCCACATCTGAAGTAATGACCAACTCATTAGGCGCGTATTTCATCACAAATCCGTCTTCAGATTCAATGGTGATTTCTTCCAGGGAAACACCGAGTACGACACCCTTCATTAGTTCGTCGATTACCTCTACCTTATCACCTACTTTAAAAAGCCTCACGTTTTAGTATTATTCCCCAAAAATAATGGTTATTTTTCCTAAAGAAATGCAATTGAAGTAAAAATGCGAATGGTCACTTCCTTATTTTTGGCAGAAGATTTCATGCTTCCTTGTTTGAACAAAAAGCTCTTTGGTATAGAATGCCCGGGATGCGGAGCCCAGCGCTCCGTTTCTCTCTTGTTTCAGGGTGAATTTGTCGAGGCTTTTCAAATGTACCCAGCCATTTATACAATTATCCCATTGTTGGGATTCTTATTGGCAGACAATTTCTTTTCGATAAGATATGCCAATAGAATAATCATTGCTTTAATGATTTTGAGCGTTATTCTGATGCTTGGAAATTATATTTTAAAAATTTTATAACTAAACACTATCAATTATGGAACAACAAAAATTACCTAATTCAACATTAATAATAGTGTTAGGTATATTCGGATATCTCTGCTGTTGCTTTGCCGGCCTAGGTATCATACCCTCAACTATTGCCTATTTTTTAGCAATTAAATCAGAAAAAATATTTGGTGAGAATCCAGACCTATATGATAATATAAAACAGATTAAGACCGGTAAGATCGTTGCTTTAATTGCAATGATACTCAGTGCTTTATTACTTATCAGATGGATTTATGTTATTACAACAGGAGATTGGGATGCAATGATGGAGAAATCAAGAGAGATTTTAGAACAATACGGAATAGAAGAATAAATTATGAATCAAGAACCCTTACCGCACGCAAGTAATGCCTTGACCTTTGGTATTTTGGCAATAATCCTAACATTGGTCTGTTGTGGACCTTTTGGAGCTATTTTTGGCTTTATTGGTCTATCAAAAGCCAAAAATGCAGAACGTATCTACAACGTAGAACCTGAAAGGTATACGGGTTATGAAAATGTGAAGACAGGTAGAATATTGTCATATATTGGCTTGGCATTAGCTGCAGTTCTTTTGGTTTTCACTATTCTATACTTCGGCGTAATAGCAGCAGTAATTGCCGGTGCAGCAGCAGAAGGGGCTTTTCAATAATTTCAATACACATAAAAAAAACCCTGACCCCAATAGAGCTATCGGGGTCAGGGTTTTTTTTATTTTTCAAACTGTTTTATTGTTTTTGAAATTATTGATATACAATCCAACATTTCATCCTTGGTCATCACTAAAGGTGGTGCGAAGCGGATAATGTTACCGTGTGTGGGTTTGGCCAAAAGACCATTTTCTTTCAAGCCCATACAAATATCCCAGGCAGTTGAACTATCTTCGGTATCATCAATAACAATTGCGTTCAATAAACCCTTGCCCCTTACCAGCACGACCAAATCACTGCCGTCAATTAGTTTTTGCATTTCACTCCTAAAAAGCTCACCCAGATAAAAAGCATTTTCAGCGAGGTTTTCTTCCTTAATAACCTCAAGTGCCGCAATTGCTACTGAACAGGCCAACGGGTTACCTCCAAAGGTAGAACCATGGTTTCCAGGACGTATAACCTCCATAATGTGATCATT
>JAGLKG010000137.1 GCA_023141835.1 Maribacter sp.
GTACGGGCCACACCAGTCTGTACCTCATCGGCAATGAAAAGCACATTTTTTTCCTTACAAAGTTTATAGGCCGCCCCAAGGTAATTTTCATCGGGTATACAGACTCCAGCTTCGCCTTGAATGGGCTCAACCAGAAATGCAGCTACATTTTCATCATTCAGCACCTCCTGCAATGCATTGATATCATTGTACCGAATAGAATCGATACCTGGCGTAAAAGGTCCAAAATTTTCCGTAGCAACGGCATCGTTCGAAGCAGAAATAATGGTTATAGTTCTTCCATGAAAATTATTCTGGCAAACAATAATCTTGGCCTGATTTGCAGGTATACCCTTTTTCTCATACCCCCATTTCCGAGAAAGCTTTATAGCTGTTTCAACAGCCTCTGCCCCAGTGTTCATAGGCAATACCTTATCGAAACCAAAATACTCCGTAACGTACTTTTCATACTTTCCAAGCATATCATTATGAAACGCTCGCGAGGTAAGTGTTAGTTTTTCGGCTTGCGTTTTGAGTGCCTCAACGATTTTTGGGTGACAATGGCCTTGGTTCACCGCAGAATATGCTGATAGAAAATCATAATACTTGTTTCCTTCAACATCCCAAACATACACTCCTTCACCCCGATTTAAAACAACAGGAAGGGGGTGATAATTTTGAGCTCCGTATTTTTCTTCCAAAGCAATGGCATCTTTAGATCTCATTTTTTCTAAAACTGACATGATACTAGATAATTTAAATAAAACTTTAGCAATTCCTTCTTTGGGAGAGAAATCATCCTATGTAGAGCTGCAAAATTACGAAAAGTTCCCAAAATGATGAAAAATTGAAGTTTTGTGTAAAAATGATGGGGCTTTAACTTTTTTTGGGAACATTCATCTTAATGATAACTGTTTTAAATTCGTTGTAAGTAGTACTTTTGCGCCATGCGTAAAAAAAATAGAAGGCAAATCTTCGAAAATATTGAGGTAATCGATGCAGGTGCCAAAGGAAAAACCATTGGCAAGGCCCCTGACGGCCGGGTTATTTTTATGACCAATACAGTTCCTGGGGATGTGGTCGATGTACAGACCACAAAGAAAAGAAAGGCCTATTTTGAAGGAACTGCTATCAAATTTCATTCGTACTCCAACAAACGCACTGAACCAAAATGTGAGCATTTTGGGGTCTGTGGCGGCTGTAAATGGCAACATATGGGATATGAGCATCAACTATTCTTTAAACAAAAAGAAGTTGAAAACAACTTGCGTCGCATCGGTCATCTTGACCTTCCAGAACTGAATCCTATTTTGGGTTCCAAAGAACAGTATTTTTATCGCAACAAAATGGAATATTCATTTTCCGATAGCCGTTGGTTGACCCTTGATGAAATCCAGTCCGATAAAGAAATAAGGGATAAAAATGCATTGGGTTTTCATATTCCAGGTATGTGGGATAAAATTTTGGATATAAAAAAATGTCACCTGCAGGTCGACCCTTCCAACGCTATTCGTCTGGCAGTCAAGGAATTTTCCATAGAGAATGAAATCTCCTTCTTTAACCCGAGAAATCAACACGGAATGTTGCGCACCTTGATGATACGAACTGCTTCAACAGGTGAGCTAATGGTTTTGATACAGTTTTATGAAGAAGATGATCACAAAAGAGAATTGTTACTAAATCATCTTCAGGAAGCTTTTCCCGAGATAACATCGCTACAATATGTCATTAATAAAAAGCAAAATGATACCATTTACGATCAAGAGGTTGTCTGCCACGCAGGTCGGGATTATATTGTTGAACAGATGGAAGGGCTTCAATTTAAAATAAATGCAAAGTCGTTCTACCAGACCAATTCAGAACAAGCCTACGAGCTATATAAAGTAGCTCGGGATTTTGCGGGCCTATCAGGAAAGGATATAGTATATGACCTGTATACGGGAACAGGAACCATTGCACAATTTGTATCAAAGAGTGCTAAAAAGGTTGTTGGAATCGAATCGGTTCCAGAAGCTATTGCCGATGCCAAAGAGAATGCAAAAAACAATAATATTGAAAATGTTGATTTTTTTGTGGGTGATATGAAAAATGTGTTCAACGAAGATTTCATCAATACACATGGGTCTCCAGATGTTATTATCACAGACCCCCCAAGAGATGGCATGCACAAGGATGTAGTGCATCAAATAATAGCCATTGCCCCTAAAAAGGTGGTTTATGTTAGCTGCAATAGTGCTACACAAGCCAGGGATTTGGCCCTAATGAAAGAACATTATGCCGTTACTAAAATACAAGTCGTTGATATGTTTCCCCAGACACATCACGTAGAAAATGTTGTACTTTTGGAAAAGTTATAGATTCATGAACAAATTAAGAATTGCTTGTTGTACCTTAATTGGCAGCTTCCTCTTTTTCGGATGTGAAAAAGATGATATTTGTGTAGATAGTGACACACCCTTGCTGGTCATTCGTTTTTATGACAATATCAATCTTGAGAATACCAAAAATTTTACCAAATTAAGGATTCAGGGGTTGGGACAAGCCTCTAATGTGAATACATTTGCTGATCGGTCTACGGCAGATTCACTAGCAATTCCTTTGAGGGCAGATAGCGCTTCAACTACATATTTGTTCATCTTAAATTCAGAGGGAGAGGCAGGGGCCGATACAGGGAATGTAGATACTTTAACCTTCAATCATGAAACCAAAGAGGTATATGTTTCCAGAGGCTGTGGTTTTGTGGCCAACTATGAAAACCTCAATCCAAACCTTACGACAGATGTAGATAATTGGATAAAAAGTATAGAAATAGTGTCGCCGACCATTGAAAATTCAAATACCGCCCATGTTAAGATATTTCATTAGCATAAGTCTACTTCTGTACTTTGTAAATAGTATTGCGCAGGAAGAGCCGATTGATCTTCAACCTAAAGACACCGTTGTTCATAAGCAGGCATACGGACTCAGGGCCGGTATTGACCTTAGTCGCTTAGCACTTTCCCAATCCAATGATGACTACTCTGGTCTAGAAATTGTTGGAGATTACCGAATAACGCAAAAACTCTACTTGGCCGGCGAATTTGGGAATGAAAAAAAGACCAAGCAGGAAGATACCTATAATTTTACGACTTCTGGGAGCTATATAAAATTGGGGGTCGATTATAATACCTACGAAAATTGGTACGGCATGGACAATTCCATTTTTATTGGCGGTAGATATGCTTTTAGTAGTTTCAACCAGACGTTGAACAGCTTTCAGTATTATGACAGCAATAGATATTGGAATCCAAATGGGTTTCCCAATGGTTCTTCCGAGGCTCAAAAGTTTGATGGTTTAAGTGCCTCTTGGTTGGAGTTTGTTTTAGGTATAAAAGCGGAGTTATTTGCCAATTTATATCTGGGAGGAAGTATTCGATTAGGTTTTTTGACAAGTAATAAAGAGGCTGATCAATTTCCAAATCCGTTTATCCCAGGATTTAATAAAGTCACTGATGGGAGTAATTTTGGTGTCGGTTACAATTACTCACTTACCTACATGATCCCATTGTACAAAAAGGCAATAAAGATCAAGGAGAAAGAGGAAGTGCCCGAAGTAGAAGAATAGTTCGAATCTCTATAATTTAAACAAACAGGACTTTCATTTTAGTTTTAAGATTTATTCCTGTTTTTGGTATTTTGCTTTTTTGCTTCCTTCGTACATTACATATTTTACCAAACGCGATTCTAATTGGCTATTGAACACCTTTATCTTTCTTGAAGGTCGCAACCCAACAAATTTTAAGGCCTCTAGATTTGAAGTTATGAACCAAGCTTCTGTACCTGGGTATTCCCGTTTTAAGGTATCACCTATAGATCCATAAAAGTCTTCCATATCCAAGTTCAATCGTTCTCCATACGGTGGATTAAAAACCATATGCAAATGACCTTCTGCAAATTTTGTCGAGTCAAAAAAGCTCTTTCGCTCTACATGTATATATTCAGATAGATTGGCATTGGCAACATTGTCAATTGACTTTCTTACTGCCGAAGGGGCCTTATCATACCCAACAATCTTATGATGGAATTCACGCGCCTTTTTGAGGCTACTATCTACTATTTTACCAAAAAGTTCCTCATCAAAATCTTCCCATTTCTCAAAGGCAAATTCTTTTCTATTGATGTTGGCGGGAATATTGCAGGCAATCATGGCCGCCTCGGTCAAAAAGGTTCCGCTTCCGCACATGGGGTCTAAGAAATCTGATTTCCCATCCCAACCACTTAATAATAAAAGTCCGGCTGCCAATACTTCATTGATCGGGGCAATATTTGTTGCCGTTCTGTATCCCCTATGGTGCAACGATCTTCCAGAACTATCAATAGATATGTTGCAATTCTCTTTGTGAATATGAATGTTAATACGCATATCAGGAAATTTCAAGTCAACATCTGGTCGTTGCCCATCAGTATCCCGAAATTTATCCACAATAGCATCCTTTGCCTTTTGAGAAACATATAGCGAATGTGTAAAAACATCTGAAAATAAGGTCGTATCAATGGCAAAGGTCGAGTCAGGCCTAAGAAACTCAGACCAATCCATTTGGTAGATTTTTCTATAAAGCTCATTTTCGTTGCGAACCGAGAACGATTTAATTGGTTTTATGATCTTTATTGCGGTTCGCAAACATAGATTGGCTTTGTACATAAAACCTGTATCGCCGTCAAAAGAAACACTCCTTACCCCTTCAACAACATTACTAGCACCCAAATTGCGTAACTCCCTTGACAAAAGTTCTTCAAAACCAAACAAGGTTTTGGCCACCATTCTAAAATTATTGTTCATGCTTGCTATAAAGATTGCGACAAAAATACAGTATTTTTATGCCATCCACAGTACTGTGGTCCTAAATAGTAATTGTTCCTAAACCTACATTGATGACCTATTTATTGCCCATTCTCGGGGTCTTGATAAGTTTTGCATTCGTATTCCTTGTAAAGCCACAAAACAAAGAGAATTTTAAGTTATTGCTCGCCTTTAGTGGGGCCTTTTTATTGGCCTTGACCATTTTTGAACTGTTCCCGTCTGTCTACGAAAAATCCAATTCCAAAACCGTTGGGGTCTTTGTGTTGTTAGGGATTTTACTTCAGATTTTCCTGGAATTCTTCTCAAAGGGTGCAGAACACGGTCACGTTCATTTAGATAGCGAAAAAAGTGATTTTCCGTGGTTGTTGTTTTTGAGCCTTTCTATCCACTCCTTCTTGGAGGGTTTCCCCATCGAAAATCATGACACCATCATATACGGAATCCTCATCCATAAAATTCCCATTGCCATTATACTGAGCATATTCTTATTGAATTCTAAAATAAAATTGGCCCATGCCCTGTTCTTCATTGTTCTATTTTCCCTAATGACTCCTCTTGGCAGTTATGTTGCGGCCAATTTTGAATTTGCCACAAATTATTATGCTCCTATCACTGCTTTGGTTATTGGCGTCTTTTTACATATTTCCACTGTCATTTTGTTTGAAAGTTCAGAAGGTCATAAATTCAATTTAAGGAAATTGATAGTCATTATTCTAGGGATTGTAATTGCATACGTTCTATAGATGAACTCGTTTAAACTTTTTCAATTGGCTAAAAAATTTCTCTTTTGTACCCGCTTTTTGTCTTTTTCTCCTTCCGTAGCCCTGCTATGCAACTTAAAAATGTCTTCAACCGGACCCAAAAGCCCTAATTTTCGCTACAATCCAAAAAGTTTAAACGAGTTCGATGTTTAGCAAAGAGGAGTCAAAGCGATTGCGCCAAGATTTTTGGATTGCCTTTGGCAAATCATATCCTCAGAAGTGGATCTTATACAATACCAAGGTCAAGGGTTTAGCCTTCAAATTCTCTTTTGATACAAAAAAAGCAATGGTTTCAATGGATGTGGAGCATACAGACCTGGAAAAAAGAATTGAACTTTGGGAAAAACTGACTTCTTTAAAATCTATTCTAGTGGAAAATTACCTTCCAGAGCTCAGCTATGAAGACTGCTATATTCTGGACAATCAAAAAGAGATTTCCAGAATCTACATAGAAAAGAAAGGGGTTTCAATCCACAATAAAAACACATGGCAAGAGACTATGATTTTTTTTCATAGTAATATGCCTCAATTCGAGGCCTTTTTTCTAGAATTCAAAGAAATCATTTCTGCTTAAGTTTTTCTCTCATCCAATTCTATTGTAGCGGTAAAATTAAAAAATGGAATCAATTTTTTTTTAAATGTGGAAATCTCACTCTTTTACAAAAGCCGTATTATGTGAAGAGTATCACTTCATGATAAATTCTGTCCTGTAAAAGGTGAATTAAAGGGAATACTAAAAGAGACCAGGAATGAGGCGCGCTCTACTAAAGACTTTTGCTTTCATCCAATAGTACCAAAAAACGGCCCTTTTATGGGACCGTAACTTTTTATATCAAAATTGCTTCCTAAAGTTCAAATGACTATAATCAATGATATACTGGTAATATAATTACCAGTAACTATATACACTTGTTAACTCTTATAAAGAAAATCACTTTTATGCCACTAAAAGTTAGACAATTATTTAATCCAGTAAGATAGCTTAACTGCCAGTCCCCTATTTTTATTGGTGAAATCACCAGTGTATGAATTTCCGGTATAAACTATGAACAGATCTGAGACAGGGGCAAAACGCCATTGAAACCTGATGTTTAAATTAAAATTATCAATCTGATTGTTATATTGGGCAAAAGTTGTAAAGAACAACTTATCGGTCAAGGTCAGGTCTAGTTTTGGCCCAATTAAGAAAAGTTTAGCGCTACTGTAGGGCTCAGGAAGGAAGATATCATTATAGTTGGCTACTACAGCTATGCTGCCATAAGGTTGTACCCTATAATTAAAATTACTTCCGAAAGTCAGTCTAGTTCCGTTATAATAACCTCCATAGCCACCATTTAAAGTGTAATTAAACAAACGGCGTGTGTCGGAAGAAAAAGTTACACTGGCATTTTCCCAAGTATGATTGCTTCCGGTATCTAATTGAACACCTCCTGTATTTGTAGGGTCAAAAGACCGATTGAGCTTCACGAACTGTTCATTAACCTTGAAACTTAACTTATTTCTGTTTCTCCAGCCAATGGAATACCCGATCTGAGTCTGTCGGTCGGTCATTTCCAGTTCAGGATTAAAAATGATATCGAAATCAGCGCTTGGACCATGAGCTAGGATTTCACCCTTATCAGGGTAAAAAGTATATGCTAAAGATGGTGTGGACTCTAAATAACCGCTTCGTCTAATGTAGCCTACCTCCGCTACATAATCGCCCCCGACCCATGACTGGTCAAACGAGGCTTTGAAGTACTGTGTGGCATATACAATACTCCCCGAAGTGGCTGCCGAGGCACTAGAAGCACCGGGATAAAATGCCTGATGATAAAAAACCTTGCCGGTCCACCGGTCATTCAGACTTGCCATATTATATTCCAATCCAGCCACCGTATTGTGGTTATGTCCTGAATACAATGTGTCATTATAATCGCCTGTAACCGATTTGTTGACAAGAAATGCCACAATATTCGACCTGCTAAAAACTTGTCTCTGTAAAACTGCGGCCGCAAAATTGGTTGAAGGAGTAATATCCCGTGAAGACGTCTGCATGTCCATCACTCCGATTCTCCAGTCATCGCCAAGCTGTCCGCTTAACCTCCCACCCCCTATTACGGGTACATCGAGCCCGATACGCCTTGAGAAAAAAGGCTGAATACCGCTGGTACCAAGGTTGGCGAACAAATCAGTGTTTTCAAGAAAGAATTGTCTTCTTTCAGGAAAAAAGAGCTCAAAACGGTCAAGGTTCGTTACTTGTTGGTCTACCTCGACCTGAGAATAATCAGGGTTTACCGTGAGGTCGATATTTAGTGAAGTTGACAGGATCATTTTGGCATCAAATCCGGCATTGCCATCCCACTTTGCATTTCCGTCGGCCTGGTTGTCAACCGCGGCATTTCCTGCTACGTAGGGAATCAGTGATAATCGCATTCCTTTCTTTTGCAATGGTTCATCCCAAACAAGTGTTCCGGCGAAGGCAAGATTATTGTGCTTTGCCTGACGGGGCATAGGTGCCCATGCTGATTTTTCATTGGTTTTAAGATCGAGGCGTCCAAAATTTATTCCCCATACTTCCGATCCTTCAAAATAACGGAGACTGCGAAAAGGAATGCTCATCTCCGTTGTCCAGCGGTCATCATAACTTTTTACTGACGATTTCCATTTGGTGTCCCAGGTATATGCCACTTCATCTCCGTTTGATTCTATACCATCTCTTTGCACTCCTGCCGCGGAAATGCCAAATGCAAAACCGTTTGTCAGGTCGTTATACGTATCAATAAAAAACATGAAGTTGTCATTTTTGCCAAAGTTGAAATCCCTTCTTAAAGACTCAATGGGTCTTTTGCCAGGTGAGGGGTCATAGCAGATAGCGGCAATATATAAGTTGTCTTGGTCATAGGTGACCATAACTTTAGTCTGTGCAATTGCATAGCCGGTGTCAGTCGGGGTAACACGATGGAACTTTCCAACGAGTTGCGCTATCTTCCACGGCTCTTCATCAAAAATACCATCGATTTTTATTTGTTTATCTGTCTTTTTTATCTGAATCTGGTATGTTTCCCGGTTGATGCCTTTTGTTTGGGATAAAATTTTGCCGGTAAAAAGGAAAACAACCAACATCAACATCCTGTAATAACACATAGCCATCAATTTTTAACCAACTCAGTAAAAAAACATTTTTTCAACATAATGCATGCAATAGTAAAACGTAATTATAATCGGGTGCGGACCAGTTTTATTTCGGTAATAAATCAAATGTAAGGAAAAAGAGCATGAATTTACATCTAGAAAGATATGCCCATGGGGAAAGATTGAATATTTTCAGCAAACCTATGATGGGATAGGACTAAGAGGAATGATGGCATGTTTAGAATTACCGCATCCAGGTTAAATAAGCGTTCGTTTTTATAGAGGGTTTTGTGGTAAGCATTGTATTGGGGTCAAAACGATTGGAACATAGTTGCATGCTTCTTACCGATGCGGTCATTGTCCGTTCTTTTCTTTTAAATTGCCGTTTTACGGGACACTAAAATTTTTCTTTATTTTGAAATAACCATTAATTTGCATTCCATTGGATGCGTATAAAACATATTGTAAGTAAACAACATATGTTGTTTATCCGCTATATTTGGGTG
>JAGLKG010000138.1 GCA_023141835.1 Maribacter sp.
TGTACTATAGGCATTGCTTCCACCATTTGACCTTCATTATCTAAAAGTACAGGAAGAATGCTCTGGCTATCTTCCCCGGTATTGTCATTTAAGGGTGCCCCAACAATCTCGGCGCAAGTCGCTATTAAATTAGTAAGTGTGGTTCTGAAATTACTCTTACTTCCAGCCTTCACCTTGCCCGGCCATCTGACCATAAAGGGAATCCGGTGGCCTCCTTCATGGATATCGGCTTTCATACCCCTATAGTTACGGGTCGCATTGTGATTAAAGCGTTCTATAAAATCGGGCTTCCAGAAAGGACCGTTATCGCTAGTAAAAATCACCATAGTATTTTCGGAAACGCCACTATCATCCAAACTCTTTAGAAAATCCCCTACTTGGGCATCAACCATTTGTACAAAATCGCCATATTGACCAGCACCCGAACTTCCATCATAATTTTCTTTGGGAACCCAGGGGGAATGAGGTGCGGCCAAAGGTAAATACAGAAAGAAAGGCTTCTTTTTTTGAGCTTGGTCTTTTACAAAATCTTTGGCCTTTCCTATGAAGGTGGGCAACACTTCATAAAAATCAAAACCTTTACTAATTCTTCCCGGTCTCCAAAAGGCTCCAGTGGCATAGGATCCTGTATCCAAATCATTACCAGGGGTATATTCATCGGGAAGTGCCGTCAAGACATCATTTTCCAAATAACAATACGGTTC
Source organism: Maribacter sp. (assembly GCA_023141835.1). Classification (GTDB taxonomy): domain Bacteria; phylum Bacteroidota; class Bacteroidia; order Flavobacteriales; family Flavobacteriaceae; genus Maribacter_A. The sequence continues at coordinate 705 of JAGLKG010000138.1, forward strand.
CATATCCAGAGAAGCAGGTAATATGTAACTATAATCAAAACCATGGTCCAAGGGACCATCCGTAGGCTTTTTGGTAAAATCTACCCAGTCTCCATTCATTTGGGTGACCATCCCATATTCATTGGCAGATGCTGTCTTATCGTTTATCGAATCTTTGAATTCCTCCTTTAGTACCCAATCCAATCCCAGATGCCATTTTCCTATTACACCAGTGGTATAGTCCTTTTCCTTTAGAAGAGAGGCAATGGTAGTCCGATCCCTTTCAAGTAAGGCTTCCCCATAACCCCGCAATACGCCTGTGGGCAATTTGCTTCGCCAACAATATCTTCCCGTCATAATGCCATATCTAGTAGGTGTGCAAACAGAAGAAGGGGAATGCACATCGGTAAACCGCATTCCTTCAGAAGCCAACTTATCTATATTGGGCGTCTCAATTTTAGATTCTGGATTGTAAATGGATACATCGCCATACCCCAGATCATCTGCCAAAATATAGACGATATTCGGTGGTCTGGTTTGTTCTTTTTTCGCACAACTGAAAAAAACCAGTGCTCCTACGAGTAAATAAATAGCCTTGTTTATCATTATATCATTTTTATTTGGTTTACAATCTTAGATCAGTTTTGTCCTTTTATATTTTTTATTATTTCTTCCTTAAAATCAAGTTGACTTTTGAAAATGGTCATCTTATGGATCTCCTCATTGTCTATATTTTTAATCACATAGGTAACGGAGGGGTCTTGTACGGTGGTATCGAACTCCAAGGTGCCAAAGGAACATTCCTTATTGTAGGCAAACAGGCTCCCCTCCATGAGTTTATGGGTGTGAATGTTTGTAAGCTTTGAACTCATCAAATCATAGAGGGCATATCCGTTTTCCCGTTCTATCTTCCAAGCATCCGACCTATGTCTATCTGCCGAGAGAAGCAAAACGCCCTCTATTTTGTTTTCTTCAATAAAGGAGAATATCTCCTCCCGCTCTTTTGGGAAACCATCCCAAGTATCATCGCTACCGGGCTTGGTATTCTTGGCCCAGGGCACGGAAGAAGAAATAACCTTGAAAGTAGCAGTGGATGTTTTTAGTTTCTCTTTTAGCCATTTTTTTTGATATTCTCCCAACATGGATGGATTACCCACTTCCTTTGGATTCTCCCGATAATAGCGGCAATCGAGCATAATGAAATCTATATCGCCCATCGAGAAATCAAACCAACATCCGGGCCGCTCATTTCCTCCCCCATAATACGGATTGGCCCATTGGTTTTTAAATACATTCCATACGGGCCTTTTCCAGCTTGGTATATCTATGGCAGCACCACCTTCCCCATCGTTAACTGTAAAATCATGATCATCCCAGATGGCATAAATGGGAACATTTGGGGTGAAGCGTCTAAATTCTGGTCTGCTTTGTCTCCTGTAGTAACAATATTTTTGTGCTTCCGGCACCTCTGGATAATCGATATATACATTATCTCCCAATAAAAAAAAAGCATCAAAGGATTGAACGGCAAGGGTATCCCACATTCTTTCAAACCAAGGCGTATACCCAGCACCGCCACCAAAACCGACTTTTAATTGAAGAGGCTGGCCCTTTCTTTTGGTCGTCTTAAAGGTTCCGTTATTAACCAACTCACTTCCATCCACCTCAACCGTATAACTATAATCCGTAAAGGGTTTTAGTCCGGATAGTTGAACTACTGTTGTAAAGTCTGTTGCGCTTGAAGTATTTCCTTCAAATTTTTGACTAATAATTCTCCCCTCTTCCAAAACGCTAATAGTGATTTGGGCATCATTATCGGTTCTAAGCCATATTTTGGCTGTTGTGGTAGTTACATCACCCAACAAAGGCCCATGTACAAGACGTTTCAACTTTCCTTTAATAAAATCTTTGAACTCCTTGCTCTTGGTCACATTTTCAAGCAAGGTTCTGGGGCCCGCTATAAATCTCTCAGCTGGCATACCAGCCGCCATAGCTCTTTTAAGATGCTTCATGGCCTTGGATACCTCATTCTTGACAGCATAGGCCACCGCCATACAGTAGTAGGATTCAGCATCGTTGGGGAAGCTAACCAAATAAGCTTCCAAATTCTTGATGGCTTCATCAGGATTTCCCTGGGCAATGGATGCCATCGCATTGGTGGGCCGCTTCTTGTATTGTTCGTTTTCTTGTACTGTATTTTGGGCAAAAGCACTTGAACCTAACATGAAACATACCCCAAGCAACATCAAATAGATAAAACGTCCCTTACCATATAGCTCCTTTACCTCGATACCTATCCTATATTTTTTTACGTTCATAGTGTGCATATAATCATACCCTTTTTCTGAAATCACAATGTAACCAAAACCTGTATTCAGGTCTTACCAATGTCTGCTTCCAATTTTTCAAATGAGTTGTATTTATTAACCTAAGAGAACCACATAATACGTAAGAGGTGAAGCTTATACCTCTAGCAACTTATGTTTTGCAACAAACTCTGGATCAATTTCCACTCCCAATCCCGGCCCGGAAGGAACCGTTATAGTGCCGTCCCTGCTTTCTAGACTGGAGGTTTTACTTTCCAATGGAATACTCCTGTTAAAACCTTTAAATTCGTGATATGGCCCAGCATTAGGAATAGCTGAAACGAAGTGCATCATATATAAATA
>JAGLKG010000139.1 GCA_023141835.1 Maribacter sp.
CAATCCGAGGAAGATGTTGGGATTGTATCGTTATTCCAAAAACTAGAACCTCATCATTCGGCCATGTTTATCGCGGTAGAGGCTATTTTGTCAGGAAACGGTTCTTCTGAAGTGTTGGAGCTCAATACCTCGGTGCTGCTGGACCATGAACGTCACTTTTTACGATTGATGGATGCCATCGTAAATACGTACGACGAACGCAGCAAAACACAGCTGCAAAACCTCAAGCAAAAGGAATACCTGCTTTTGGCATTTGCCCTACTGATTTTGGTGTTGGAGATACTCTTCATCTTTAGACCGCTCTCCGTCCAGATTCGGAAGATCATTACCGATTTGATGCAAAGCCAGATAAAGTCGGACACCCATGCCAAAGAAGTCAAGCAATTGTTTTTGGAAAAGGAAAAATCCTTACAAGAATTACAGGAACTTAACTTTGTTATCGACAATGCCGCCCTTTTTGCCAGTGCGCGAAAGGATGGTAGCGTTGTATTTATTAGCAATAAATTCTTGACCTTGTTGGGTCATCCCAAACAGGAGCTGAACAAACCGCTTTCTGAGATACTCACTACTGATGAAGGCCAGCAGGAATACCTGAAAGCTGTACTCAAGAGCAACCGAAAGAATGTCATACGTACGGAGGAAATAGAGATTAAGGCCGTAAATGGAGCTAAAATTTGGTTAGACATGTCCATCGTACCCATGCATCAATCCAGTAGGCAACAGAGCATCCTGATTTTGTGTTCCGATATCACTGAGCGCAAAAGAAACCAATTAAAGGTAGAGCAATTGACGCAGCAGAACTTTGAAGAGCGCATGCTGCAAAAAAAGCAGCAGGCCAGCCAAGTTGTGGAAGGACAGGAGGAAGAACGAAAGCGTATTGCCAAGGATATCCATGATGGCATTGGGCAAATGCTAACGGCCTTAAAATTCAATATTGAATCCATTGATGCCTCCAATAAAGCCAAAACTGCTAAAAAAATTGAATATTTAAAGGGCTTGACTTCTGACTTGATTAAAGGGGTACGTACCGCAACCTTTAATTTGACCCCGCCAGAATTGGGCGACCATGGTATTTTTCCTGCCATCCAAAAAATGACCCAGGAACTGTCCAAACTAACAGGTAAGACCATCCTATTCGACAATAAGTCAGAAAAAAACCAACGCTTTGACTCCTTGGCGGAAACCAATATCTACCGTGCAACCCAAGAGGCTGTAAATAATGCGATTAAATATGCCCAGGCGAATTATATATTGGTGACCATTAATTTTGGCGAGGGCATATTGAGTATAGTCATCGACGATGACGGGAAGGGATTTGATGACTCCATTTTAGGGGAAACTCCAAAAAACACGAGTGAAGGGGGTATGGGACTCTTTTATATGAAAGAACGAATTGACTATATCAATGGGCGGTTGTTTATCAATTCGGTGCCGGGAAAGGGGACCCGGGTGACGATCAATTATAAGGAGGCCCAAACAGAATAAGCCGATAACACTTTTTTTGGCATATAAAAAAAGGGAAACACTTTTGAAGCATTTCCCTTTTTAAGATGTTTATGTAGACTCCTTATTGGAGGTTGTAGGTGCGTTCTGTACAACGAATCCGTTTGCTATCCCTTAGTTGTGTATAGTGAACAAACTTTTTGGATTCCGCCGGATATAGATTGATGATTGTTCTCATGATATTGTTTTTTAGAGTTGATTAGAGGCTTATTTTGCTATTAGCGATTAAAGTTTCGGTACTGTGCCCACTGTGCCCTTTTACTATTACTGAAAGATGAAAAGTACTGACCGGTTCTTGATTCTGTTGCTGTTCTTGTGAATGTTGCTCTCATGATATTGTTTTTTTAGTGTTGTTGGGTTGTTTGTTGTTGCGATTAACGGTTAAAGTTTCGGTACTGTGCCCATTGTGCTCTTTTGCTGCTGCTAAAAGATGAAAAGTACTGACCGGTTCTTGATTCTGTTGCTGTTCTTGTGAATGTTGCTTTCATGATATTGTTTTTAAGTGTTGTTGAGTTGTTTAAAATTGAAATTAACGGTTAAAGTTTCTGTACTGTGCCCATTGCGCCCTTTTGCTGTTGCTAAAAGATGAAAAGTACTGACCGGTTCTTGATTCTGTTGCTGTTCTTGTTAATGTTGCTCTCATGATTTTTATTTTAATATTGTTAATTTAAATTTTGATTACACTTATAAGACGAGAGGTTTTATTTTTTGTTACAGTACTATGCAATAAAAGGTACTATTTTATAGAATATTTAACATATTTTGGAATAGAAATTGCACGGAATCGTATGTAAGTCACTGTAAAACAGTTAATAACAATATTCGTGAAACTTTTCGTAAAATGACTTCTTTTTTATAGGTTACTGACTAAAATGAAATTTAGAGTCCTTTTCTTGAAGGATTATCTGCTGAATTCTGGCCAGATGTATGGCAATTTGAGAACAGATAAAGGGCATGGTGCCCAAGACAGGCCTAAAAATGCGCAGCCAATAATTCCGTACATTTATATGATGGTCCTTCACCCACGATACAAACGCTATTTTAGGCAAACGTTATCCTTTGGTGTTATTTGGTTGGCCTTCGGATTGGTCTATGTGTTTTTGGAGTTTGGGCTATTGGGCCAACTTGAATCATACCCTTCCACGGGAAATAAATATGATTTCACAGCTTCCTTACTATATACCAGTCTAATTAGTTTTCTTACCGGATTGATTCAAGGGGGTATAGAGGTTCTATGGTTGAAAAGGCGTTTCGCCAAATTTTCATTGGGTAAGAAGATAGTCCTAAAAAGTATATTTTACCTGTCGTTTCTTGTCTTATTTCTAATCAGTTTAACTTTGATGGTCAATGCACAACGTTATAGTTCTGGGGTTTTTGATTCCGAAGTATTGGAAAGTCTGGTACATTTTATACGGGAGTTTGCCTTTTGGAGTGTTATCATCTATACGGGGGTCATCTTGAATGTCGCTTTGTTCTTTTCAGAAATGGAAGAATATTTGGGCTATGGGGCTTTGCATAACTATGCCTTGGGAAAATACCACAGGCCCAAACAGGAAATCAGGATTTTTATGTTTCTCGATATGAAATCGTCGACTACCATTGCGGAGACCATGGGGCATACAAAATATTTTGATTTGATAAAGGCCTATTATGCAGATATGACCGATGCTATTTTGGAAACTTCCGGACAAATATATCAATATGTTGGGGATGAAATTGTGGTGTCCTGGTCCAAAAGTGAAGGCCTGTATCAGCAGAATTGTATCCGATGTTTTGAAAAAATAGTAAAAGCCTTCGAAAAAAAGAAAGATTGCTATCTGAACCAGTTTGGTTTGGTCCCGGAATTTAAGGCGGGCTTTCACCTTGGCGAAGTGACCACTGGCGAAATCGGGATTCTGAAGAAGGACCTGATCTACACCGGGGATGTACTTAACACCACTGCACGCATACAGGCAGAATGCAATACCTATGACGCAAAGGCCTTGATTTCGGGAAATTTGTTGGTGGAATTACAACAAAAGAATCCCATTGCTTGTACTGAAATAGGTGCCTTGATACTTCGTGGCAAGCAAGAGTACGTAACATTATTCAGCTTGGTGTTGGAATAGCAAATAGCCAATGTAATTGCCTTTCGAGCTTGTCCGCTAGGGAGATATGCACAATCAAGCTGTTTTTGTCGACCTTTTGACTCCACTCAAGATGACAAAAACTTGGAATTCACCAACTCCTTAACGATGTTTTATGGAGCCAACCCAATCACCAATCCGTCAACCGTTTTACCTCCGGGGATTTTACCTTGGTTTCATCGGGCCATTGCGGGGCGAATAGCACTGCGACCCGAATGGGTTCGCTAATTGAATTCATCTTTATTTCCAATCGGCGTACGCCAACATTGGTTTTTTGGGGAGGTGATTGTTCGGCAGAGCGTTGGGTAAATTGCGCTAGTGTTGGGGATAAGAGCCGGACTTCCATTTTTTGGCCGTTCAAGCTGAGCATGGCTTGTTTTCCAGCTTCTGAAATGTCTATTGTGGCGTCGGTAGTAATGCCCCATAACAGTTTGGTGGGTTTTTTAGGGACGATTTCATCTTGGATAAGGACGGCTTTATTGGTATTGACCAGAGCAGCACCTCGGGTCACTTGCCAAGCTTCCCCTGGATAGGCACTGTTGAGGTCTAGGATTCCGAATTGTCGGTAAGGGGCCGTACTGACTTTAATAAAACGGGCGTTGCCCAATTCATCTTGGCTTTTGCCGCCCAGCATAGGCACATTATGGCTGTCAGAAAGCAATCGGAAATACTGCCAGCGTTCACCACGTTTAGCCTTGTCAAAATAGCCCGGTAAATTATAGTTGTCGCTTCCTAGGTCTCGGGCCCATCGGACGCCCAAGGCATCCAATTCAAAGTTGCCCAAATCCAAGTGGCCGTGATTTACGGCATTGTATCCACCTTTTAGGGCCAGGAATAGGGCATTGGGATTATTCCAGGCACTTCTGGTAAAGAGGACTTCTACATCTCCATCAAAATATTTGGCCAAGGCTTTGGGTGTATGGACGGACGAAGGCGGGCGATACCAGATGACATGTTCGGGAGTTGCAGCAAGGGATTGCATCACCTGATGCTCATGATCCGCAAAACTTGGATTATTATAGGTATTGGCCAACCAAAGCATGCTGGGGGAGGAGCCTTTTCTATTTTTCTCGCCACTGTCCGCAAAATTGAACATATAGCCGGAGGGTCCTTCGGAATAGATCATAAAATTCCCCGTTTCCGCCATGCCGTTGATGTCCGATAGGCCAAAATCCGTACCCAAGGCAGTGTTGAGGGCCCCTAAGCCATACGCGGTATACATGGTGGCATAGTTCCAATAAGCAGGCCCTTCCATCCAGGCGCCATCGGGCCCATAATTAAGTAGGGCCAAGGGAAGGGAGGCCACGGCTTTGGGTACAATATAATTGGCATATTCCGGATTGGATTCAGCTATGGCTAAGGCTCCAACAATTAAGCCGCCATTACAGACCTGGTTCCAGTTGTGTTCATCTTTGGGCCATCCGTTATAGCCCAGATCTTCGCCAGAGAGTCCAGCTTTACCGGGTTCCAAGGCATGTTTGATCAATCCGGCTTTAATACTTGTTTTTTCTTCAGGGCTGAGATAGTGAAACAGCCAGTCATAACCAACGCCTACGGCATGGGCCATTTCGGCCACATCCAAAAAATGGGATGTGTTCCAATCAGGAAAGGCGACTACGGTCAATAGGGTTGACTTGGCCGCTGCAGCATAACGTTCCTCACCCGTCCAGCGATAGGCTAGTCCTAAGGCATAGATCCGTGCCCGGCATTCCCTGCTTACCCCTAGGAGTCGGGGCCCTATGAGTTTGTGTTTGAGTATAGGGGCCTCCAGATAGGCATTTGCTTGTGTAATGACATCGGTCATATACCGCTGCAAGAGAGTATCGGTTTTGGCCCATACCTTAAGTTCGGTTAGCCGTTCTTCGGTCAACAACAAACGCGGATGTTCCTGTCGTAATTCTGCAAGTACATTTTTAGGCTCCCGACGCAGTAAGGGGTGTTGGGCAACCGCGAGGGTCTGTAGCAGCAGAAGTACAGCAATCAATCCTATTTTGGTTACTGACATTTAGAATTTGGAATTTGTTGCATGGAATTTGGCCTTCGGCCATTAGCCTTTGGCTTTTGGCAATTTGTTTTTTGGCTTTTAGTCTTCCGACCTCGTACTTCTAGCTCTTTCCTTTAAGAAGCTGCAGTGCCCATACCAAAAGTAAAAACCCAATGCCTGTTATGGCCGGGGGCCACATTTTAAAACAATAACCCAGATACAGCATTGCAAAAGCGAGTAGGGCCAGTAACAGGGAGATCAGGTTGAATTGGTTATTTCGTGACATAATGTTGTTTTCACTAAAAGTACGGAATTTAAGTTGCTGTCTTAAATTTAGGAAGTATTATAAGGAATACATGAATCTTTAAATTAAGATTTGCCTTGTGGCCAATCTCATTTATTGATTTGGAAAACCCCTGATAAAATGCTTTCGAAAATTTAGACAACACATCTAAATTCTTTCAATTTTGATTGAACCCAAGTACGGCTTACGTATATGCATTGTAATATCGTTTGTATGTTAAAGACCACGATGTATACTGAGAAATTGCCCACTGGCACAAAATATCCTTTGAAACTCTTTGATTGTAATTATCTTAAGATCGATTCTCCCGAACATGATCTTGTAAATGCCGCTAGTATTGGCAGTAGAATAATTTTCAGTGTCGACAAAAATACGATGCCAATTTAACCAAATAAGGAGAAACCATGATAGCTTTTGAGAACGCCAAGAATTTATCAATGCATGTGAAGCAGCAGAAGGCTGGGCCAGTTGCAAGCCATATGTTGCAAATAATGCAGCATTTATTGCGCAGAGCGAGCCTCTTGTAGACATTAACACTGTTGAAGTTTATACCGATTGACTTGCAGGTTTCACTAAAATAACGGTCCCCGGCGCAACCTATGATCTACACACATCTAGCTATGATGCAGAATCCGGAACCGCTGTGTTCTTCGCAACGTATCATGCAAAACATACCGGAGAAGGTGGTCCTGTGCCACCGATCCAAAAAGAGACCCACTCTCACTACGCCTACTTTCTAACTATGAACGAAGACAATTTGGTAGAGAAAATGGTCAAGGTATGGAATGCCCCTTGGGCTTTGAAAGAACTGGGTTGGATGTAGGCGAACAATTTTAAAACTTCTTTTTTTTACACCATCCTTTGACTTTAAAAGAACTTCAAAAATGGAAAAATACCCCTTCCTTCACTTTTTGCGTTGATAATACTCTTGACGAGGCCCATCATTCATGCTCTTTATTCGACATAAAAAGTCCTATTACTGATTCAGTTCTGTTCTGTGGTCTTTTCAAACCTCAGCAGATACTATGCTATAAAGCTGCTATTGGTATTCAACGAATCTAGTGAGTATAGGACCCAATGGAACGCAAATGATTTGTGATAGTCTCCAGATGGGAAACTGTTGGGATTTAGTCAATTTTAAAAGTGAAAATTGGAACGAAGTGTATATCCCCGAGGGTATGGAAAAATACATAGAACAGTGTTCGGTACGTCATTATAAAAATATTACTATTCCAGTATAGCATTCCGCAACTATTGTATTTTGATTGTTGCATGTGTTTCGTAGGACGCTGTATTCCTAATACCTTACTTTTGCATAAAAATTAAAGTAGATGCAATCGTTTGACGAATTTAAGATCTCTAACCAACTGCGTTACGCTATAACCGATTTAGGGTATACGAATCCAACACCAATTCAATCCCAGGCCTTTCCAGTAATTTCCTCGGGTAAAGATGTTTTGGGTATTGCGCAAACGGGAACAGGGAAGACATTTGCCTATATGTTACCCATTTTACAAGGGTTTAGTTTTTCAAAAGAAAAGTATCCAAGAGTTTTAATACTGGTTCCTACCCGCGAATTGGTAACACAGGCTGTTGAGGACATAAAAAAATTCAGTACATATCTTAACATTAGGGTAACTGGCGTTTATGGCGGCACCAATATAAATACACAAAAAGCAGTACTGGAAGAAGGTCAGGATATTGTCGTAGGAACTCCTGGCCGCTTATATGATCTGGTTTTAAGTCGTGCCTTGCGCTTAAAATCGATTAAAAAATTGGTGATCGATGAGGTAGATGTTATGTTGGATCTAGGGTTTAGGTTTCAGTTGACCAATCTATTCGATTTATTGCCAACAGTTCGTCAAAATATTATGTTTTCAGCCACGATGACGGAAGATATAGAAGATATAATGGCCAAGTTTTTTATATCGACGGAAAAGATCTCTGTTGCTTTAAGTGGTACGCCTTTAGAAAATATCGCACAAAGTAGCTATGCGGTTCCCAACTTTTATACCAAAGCAAATTTGCTGATACACTTGCTACAAGAGGTAAAAACCTTTAAAAAAGTGCTGATTTTTGTATCCAATAAAAGAAGCGCCGACCGTTTGTTTAAAGAATTGCAGGAGTTATATAATGATGAAATTTGCGTGATACACTCTAATAAAACGCAAAACTACCGAATGCGGTCTATTAAACAGTTCGATGAAGGTGTAAATAGGATTTTGGTCACGACCGATGTGATGGCCCGTGGTCTCGATCTCAACGAAATATCCCATGTTATAAACTTTGACACTCCAAGTTTTCCGGAAAATTACATGCATCGTATTGGTCGTACGGGTCGTGCCGAAAAGAAAGGAGAAAGCCTATTGTTCTATTCGGAGAAAGAAATGGATGCTAAAAATGCCATTGAAATACTTATGAATATGGAGATTCAACAAATTCCATTTCCCGCAGGTGTATCAATATCCACAAAGCTTACGCCTGAAGAGCAACCAATAGTCAATGAACCCAATAATCCTACATCAGTTAATGAGGATGAACGTGGAGCCAGTTTTCAAGAAAAGTCAACAAAGAATAAGAAAACAAACCAAGGGGGCTCCTATAAGCGTATAATGAAAACCAAATATAAAAAACCCAAAACCAGGGGGGATAAGAATTATAATAAAAGAAAATAACCAGTGTTTAGCACTGATTTTTGGCTTTGATAAAAGCGACACTAATTTCAATTAAAAAGGCATAAAATGTACTTCAATTGATAAATATTCTTCAGAATGTCCAGTAGTTTTTCTTGTTATAAATCAAGACGTAAGACACACACTACCTAATTAAATGTATTTTTGAACTTTGGGTTTTGAAACTATGGATCATTCATCAAATATTTAACCAATGCAGACCATTAAGCAACTGATTGACCTACTCACGCTAAAACAATTGGATGAATCCAAGTTTATCGGGGAGAATTACCAGGCCCCTTGGGGGCGCGTTTTTGGGGGCCAGGTGTTGGCCCAATCCTTGAATGCGGCCTATCGTACCGTACCCGCCAATCGGACTGCCCATTCTATGCACGGGTATTTTATTTTGGGGGGCGATTTGGATATTCCGATTACCTATGAGGTCGATACCATCAGAAATGGAGGAAGTTTTACGACCCGTAGGGTAGTGGCCAAACAGAACGGAAAGGCGATTTTTAATATGGCGGCATCCTTTCAAACGATACAAGAAGGGGTTGATCATCAAATTACCATGCCTAACTTAACCTCGCCTGATAATCTTGTCACAGGTTTGGAAGAAATAGAAAATATTAAGGAAGTTGATCCTAAAATATATTATCGATTGAAAATGGTACTGCCCGAAGTATTTATCTTCAAATCGGTCAATCGAATTATAAATAAGTTGGCAAAAAACAATGTGCCTTTCAGCAACATTTGGATGCGCAGTGCTGAAGATGTTATCGCAGACTTACCCATGAAGCAACAATTATTGGCCTATGTATCTGATTACAATCTGTTGACGACGGCAACATTTCCGCATCGGGAACAATTGAATAAAGGAAATACATTCTATGCCAGCTTAGATCATGCCCTCTGGTTTCATCGCGATTTTGATTTTGATGATTGGTTGTTATATGCTATGGATAGCCCTAGTGCTTCAAATTCAAGGGGATTCTCAAGAGGAAGTATATTCAATCGCCAAGGGATTTTGGTAGCTTCCGTAGCTCAAGAAGGACTTATGCGCCAATCTAGATCATAGCGGCTATTACTACTGGTTTTTAATAACCTTTTAATTTTGGACATACTTCCACTTTTCGTCTGGTATTTCTTCAAAATGGTATGCAATCGACTTAAATCTCTAATGTAATATAGAGTTTTGGCCTATGGCAGTATATTTTTACTACTTTATTTAGGAAAATATTTTTGTAAACTTTTGGGGAAGTCCAACTTTTAGATGCAGCTTTTCATTCGTAAATGGATGAATGAATTCTAATGAATAGGCATGCAAATACAATCCTTTGCCCTTTACAATTAAGTTTTCAATGCCATATTCCCTATCTCCCAAGATAGGATTTCCGATGGTTGACAAATGTTTACGCAATTGGTGTCTTCGACCGGTTTTAGGTTCTAATTCTACCAAGTTGAGTTGGCCGAATTTTTTTGAGGATACGGACTCCTTTACGATATAATTCGATTGGGCTTTTTTGCTATCAATGGTTGCCGTTATTTTTCCTTTTGAATCCATCTTACCAATGGTAACGGCATAGTAGGTTTTTTGAATTGTTTTGTCTTCAAATAGCCCATTTAGAGCACGAATGCCACTGCTTGTTTTTCCAGCCAATAAAATCCCTGTGGTGGGGTAATCCAATCGGTGGACAGGCTGGGGTTTTGTAGCATCAGCCAGCGTACTTGGGTTAAGGTTTTGGGCCAAGGAATTGGCGATGGTCTTAAAACGATTGCCGCTCACCAAAATTCCGGCAGGTTTATGAATAGCTGCCAAATGTTCGTCTTCAAAGATTACTTGAAGCGGAAAGACCAGTTTTTTCTTCGAACTTACTTCCTCTGGAATGGATAACGTAATGGTTTCACCACCATGTATAAAAATGGCCGAAGTAGCGATAATGGCATTGACCATAACAAACTGTTTCTTTATTACTTTTTTTAAGGCTGATTTGGTCAAGGCAGCATTGAAAATACCGACACCATATTCTTGAAGGCGAATAGGAGCAGGGAGCTTTGGGACAATATGGGTTTCGGTGGTGTTAATGGTGATTTTTTCTGTGTTTGGGAGTAGGCTCAAAATTAGATTTCTTCCAAAATGGATTTTCCACTTGATTTATCACCCGATGTCCATGTCCAATCTTCATAAAGCCTTATTTTCCCGTCTTCCGTTAATTTGGGTTTTGAGTTACATATGCCTGTTGTTAATTCTCCTTTTTTATTTACCTGATGGTATCGCATTTCGATATTACCAGCTTTGTCAACCAATCCTATTAAATGCCCTTTGACTATTTGTCCACCTTGATATTCAGATGTCAATATATTACCGTCCTGTTTGCATTCAAAAATGGTTTCTTCTGTGGTCTCTCCATTTTCCGAGTTTTCAAGGGGTCTGAATTTTTTGTTGTGATAGTTCATATGTACTTTTGGTGCTTATGTTCTGATTTTGGCCAACCCGTTGAGTATTGGTATTCGTTCCTTAGTATAGACATAATTACTAGATTCTTGTGGCCTTGATGTGATTTTATGTACTCGCTTTTAATGCTCTCTTTGCGAAATCCAAGTTTTTCATAGACGTGAATGGCCTTTAGGTTGAATTCAAAAACATCGAGCCATAATCTATTACAATTATATTCTCCAAAACATTTTTTTTGTATTAATTGTATGGCTTTACTTCCATATCCCTTGCCTTTATCCGATACCACTATCCTTTTGAATTCAATCGAGTTGTTATCACTGTACAATTCTGCAAGTAGTATAAAACCGACTAATCTTGAATTTTCATCAAATATTGATAAATGTTCTTCACTTTTTTCATTCATGACTTTTTGATGTTCAATCAAATCATAAGGTATGATGAATTCAACATTGGATACATCCTGCTCCATTTTAAGAATCTCGCCTAAGTCAGATTTTATGGTTTGTTTTAATCTCAATTCGAAATGGTTTTTTTAGCCTGTTGCTAACCAAAGGATAAAGAGCATTTTGCGCTTTGAATCGATTGTATGTTACTAAGATAGTTTCTTCATTTTTATTCACAGAAGGATCTTCCTCTTCTTCACTACAACTTAATACGAGAAACGATAGGAGTAATACAATTGAAATTCTATTCATTTTGTATGGCTTAAAAAGCCAACAGCCTTTTACGAATTTTTCATGAACGAAAAATGACGGACTGGAAACCAAGGCGTTGAGTAATAATTAAATAAGGGAGTACATAAATATAGTAAAATATTCTACATAGATAGTAGGATAATAGGATAGCTATAATTATCAATCTCCTTTAAACTTTAATGCAATACATCAGATAAAATGTACTGTTCAACGGACATTGGTTCACCAAGGCAACTTTTTAAGTAATTTAAAGAAACACTAACCGTTTACATGAAAAATTTTCTACTGTTAATTACTGTCCTAATTTTCGAAGTTGCCGATAACATCGATGAGATTTATGTTGACGAGGATTTCTACACCCAAGTTATGTGGTGGTGCATTCCTCTGATTTTGATTTTTATGTTTTTTGGGAGCGTCATATATCTGAAACTAAAAAAAAGAACTTGACTGGCTAATCCTTTGGCGGGGTAAAACACTATTTATTGTGCAGATAAATAAACAATGTTTAGCACTATATGACTTAAAACTAGCTAATTATGGATATATTAACTCAGGGTGTCCCAAACATGGTCTCTTTTAGTAGTTTCGTTAATTCACCTTTTAGGAGACTATAAAACTACCCAAAAACTGATGTGATTTTTGATATAGAATCTAGCACCCTACGGATGCTTTTTTGCGGTTAGGGAGAAAGAAGAAATCTCAAAACACCTTGAGGACAGGAAAACAAGGGGTTTACAGAAAGTAAATAGGAGTCAGATAGATAACTTTTAGTCCAAAGCAGCTAACAACAAAAAGAATATAGCACCGAAAGAACAGAGAAAAAATATGATTTGTTGTACCTATGTTGTACCAAGTACATTTTTTGACATGAAAAAGCCGAGGCAAAACCTCGGCTATCTCCCTTGTACTCGAGACGGGACTTGAACCCGTACGGACTAATGTCCATTGGATTTTAAGTCCAACGTGTCTACCAATTCCACCACTCGAGCATCACTGCCAAAGGCAGTATATACAATTTTAATGAGCGAAAAACGGGATTCGAACCCGCGACCTCCACCTTGGCAAGGTGGCGCTCTACCAGCTGAGCTATTTTCGCATCTCTCGAAAATTAGCTTCGAGCGTTAAACCATTCGTCATGATTCTGGCGCTCTACTCCCGATAACCATCGGGAAGCTATTTTCGTAATTTTAAAGAACGTCACATCATTTATTGATGCGGATGCAAATTTAATACATTTCTATAAAAAGCAAAGGAAAAAACTATCTATTTGGAAGAAACCTGTTAGGTTTTAAAAACCTTGCAGGTTTAACTGCTGGCCTTCTTGTTTTTAGTGAGCAACCGTTGGATCTCATTCAATTTCATCAACGCTTCTACCGGTGTAAGGGTATTGATATCTAAATGCGTTATTTCTTCCTTAATCTGTTCCAGTAGGGGGTCGTCTAAATTAAAGAAGCTGAGTTGCATCTCATTTTGAGCCGATTGCAATTTGTCCGTGAGCTCATCACTGGAATGCGATTTTTCTAATTTCTTTAAAATCTTATTTGCCTTGTGTATCACCTGTTGCGGCATCCCTGCCATTTTTGCTACATGGATCCCAAAACTATGCTCGCTGCCACCGGGTATAAGTTTTCGCAAGAACAATACCTTGTTTTTCAACTCTTTTATAGAGACATTGTAATTTTTTATCCGTTCAAAAGTCGCGGCCATTTCATTAAGTTCATGGTAATGTGTCGCAAATAGCGTTTTGGCACGGGCAGGATGTTCATGCAGGTATTCTGATATGGCCCAGGCAATGGAAATACCATCATAGGTACTTGTGCCCCGGCCAATTTCATCCAACAGGATTAGGCTACGCTCCGAAAGGTTGTTCAAAATAGACGCGGTCTCATTCATTTCTACCATAAAGGTAGATTCGCCCATAGAGATATTATCGCTAGCTCCCACACGCGTGAATATTTTATCCACGTATCCTATTTTTGCAGATTCAGCAGGTACAAAACTTCCCATTTGTGCCAATAAAACAATAAGGGCTGTTTGCCGTAATAAGGCAGATTTACCGCTCATATTGGGGCCTGTGATTATGATAATCTGTTGATTCTCTCTATTTAGTACCACATCATTGGCAATATAGGCTTCACCGAGAGGCAATTGTTTTTCAATTACGGGGTGGCGACCGTTGATGATCTCAAGTTCAGTTGAATCATTCAGTTGCGGTTCATTATAATTATGCTCTTTGGCCAATTGGGTAAATCCGCAAAGACAATCCAATGTCGCAATCTGTCGGGCATTGTTTTGAACGGGTACAATATATTCATGCATCCAAATGACCAATTGGGCAAACAATTGTTGTTCTAGAAGTAGAATGCGCTCTTCAGCACCAAGAATCTTGGCTTCGTATTCTTTTAGCTCTTCGGTGATATATCGTTCTGCATTGACCAGGGTCTGTTTGCGGATCCATTCCTCAGGAACCTTGTCCCGATGGGTATTTCGTACTTCAATATAATATCCGAACACATTGTTAGAGGCTATTTTTAAGGAACTGATACCGGTTCTTTCGGTTTCCCGTTCCAACATTTGGGCTAGATATTCTTTGCCCGTATAGGCCAATCCGCGAAGTTCGTCTAATTCTTTCGAGTATCCTTGGGCTATGACATTGCCCTTAAGTACATTAATAGGCGCCTCTTCATTGAGCATCTCCTTCACCTTGGCCCGTAACATATCGCAGGAATGTAATTGGTCACCAATCAAATTCAGTGCTTCATTATTGGTTTGGGTCGTCAATTGTTTAATGGGTATGGCAGCCTCCAAGGAATTTTTTAGCTGCACGACTTCCTTCGGATTGATCTTACCCGTGGCAACTTTGGAAATGAGGCGTTCCAAATCACCCATTTGCTTTATGCCGTGTTGCAATTTTTGAAATAAAGCTTCTTCCTGGGTCAAATGGGAAATAACTTGATGTCGCCTACGAATTTTTTCAATATTTTTCAAGGGTAGTGCCAACCATCGTTTCAACAACCTACCGCCCATGGGCGATATGGTCTTGTCGATAACATCCAATAAGGTAACGGCATTTACATTGGTGGAATGGTACAGTTCCAGATTCTTGATGGTAAACCTATCCATCCAGATATACTCTTCCTCCGCAATGCGTTTAATGGTGTTTATATGCTGAAGTTGTCTGTGTTGGGTATCCGACAAATAATGAATCACGACACCAGCGGCAACAATACCATGGCTTAATTGGTCTATTCCAAATCCTTTTAATGATGTGGTCTTAAAATGATTGGTCAGTGTTTCAAAGGCGTAATCTTCCTGAAACAACCAGTCTTCGGTAAAAAAGGTGTGGTATTGATTACCGAATACCTCTGAAAATTCCTTTTTATGCGTCTTTGAAACTAAAATCTCATTAGGTCCTAAATTCTGTAAGAGCTTATCAATCTGTTCTTCATTGCCTTCTGCAACTAAAAATTCACCCGTTGAAATATCGAGGAAAGAAACGCCCAATAGCTTTCTTCCAAAATGTACCGCACATAAAAAGTTATTGGTCTTGGCATTGAGAATATCATCATTCAGAGCCACCCCGGGAGTAACCAATTCGGTGACCCCTC
>JAGLKG010000014.1 GCA_023141835.1 Maribacter sp.
TGACCAAGAACCCATCCAATTTCTGAAAAGTAAATTGGAAGATGGTAAAAATAGCTCGAACAGTCCTTTTTATGGTCCCACAGGAACATTCAACGGCTTTAACCGGGATATGCTTTTAAATCGTAGAATCGATTATATTTTCACTAAAGGATTCACAGTACAATCGTATGTTCATATTGACGACCGAATGGAGAACAATAAACATATCTCAGACCATTTACCCGTTCTAATCACTTTGGATTAAACCCCATAACCAGTTTGTGAAAGAAATTCAAAATAACTTTTCAAAACAATCCAGCTTTTATAAAAAATATCGGCCCAACTATCCCATTGAACTTATAAATGATATTTTACGTATAACAAGCGGAAGGGATTATTGCTGGGATTGTGGAACAGGGAATGGCCAAGTAGCCATTGAACTTTCCAATCATTTCGAAAGGGTCTATGCAACTGATATAAGTGAAAAGCAAATTGCAAGTGCATTTAAAAGGGAGAACATTGAATACAGTGTTGGTAGGTCTGAGGAAACTGCTTTTAATAAAAATAAGTTTGATTTGATCACTGTTGCCCAGGCCATTCATTGGTTCGATTTCAGGGCTTTCAACAAAGAAATCAACCGTGTCGCCAAAAATGGGGCCATAGTGGCCATATGGGGCTACGGACTTTTACGTATTGAGACATCGATTGATTTGTTGATTGATAGGTTTTACAGAGATACTATTGGCCCCTATTGGAACCAGGAGCGCAAATATGTCGATGCAGAATATGCCACAATTGCTCTGGATTTCAAAGAAATCAGTCTTAAAAAGAATTACCAAATAAAGACCAAATGGACCCTCGAAGCTTTAAAAGGTTACTTAAATTCATGGTCAAGCGTACAAAATTATATCGTTCAAAATCAGGAAAACCCAGTGAATGGATTTGTTGAAGACTTAAAGAAATACTGGAAGAAGGACACAATAAAAGAAATCACATTTCCAATTTTTACCAGAATAGGAAGAATAGAAAAATAGAATATGCATATACCACACCAATATAGGAATGAGAATCTTGATGAGGTTAAGGATTTTTTGAAAAACAACAGCTTTGGAATCCTTGTAAATCAGGTTGACGGAAAACCTTGGGCCACACATATTCCTTTGGAACTGGACAAAGATGAAAATGGGAATGCTATTTTAGTGGGTCATATTGCGAAGGCAAATCCGCAAGGGTCCAGTTTTAAAAATGAACAAGAAGTTTTGTGCATTTTTAATGGCCCGCACAGTTATGTATCTTCCTCTTGGTATAAAAAAGAGGCGGTGCCCACTTGGAATTATGTAGCTGTACATATTTATGGATCTCTAAAAATTCTAGACGAAGAAGCAGTGTTGGCCGCTTTACACACATTAGTGGATAAATACGAAGTACAATCCGAAAAACCCGTCTCCATCAACAATCTATCAAAAAACACAATGCACCAATTAAAGGGCATTATTGGTTTCCAAATCTCCATAAATGAGATTCAGGCGGCTTATAAACTTTCTCAAGGGAGAGCTCATGAACATCAAAGGATTATTGAAGAACTGGAAAAAACCGAGGATTCAGGGTCCAAAGAAATAGCAAAGCTGATGAAAACCCAATCGACCTAGAACTTAATCGATTTATAGGCTTTTAACACGTTCTCAATTTTGGTGTTTTTATCTGAATTTATAAACTTTCTATCAGGGTTCTCATCCAACCATTTTAATGTTTTTTTGATTCCTATGGCAAAGGGTATGGTTGCTTTGAATCCAGGCACAAAGGTTTTAATCTTGGTGTTATCAAAAATGACGCTTTCTCCCTTGTCTGCCAATAGAGTCCCCGTAAACGATGGTTCAACTTTACAGATAAAATC
>JAGLKG010000140.1 GCA_023141835.1 Maribacter sp.
GAGGTATCAATACCATCGAATATATTGTTTTTGTCTTGCGGCAAATCTCCTTTAAGTAATTCTACGTACTCATTTTGGCTCCCTCTAGAAGTCAAGCGACCAAAACCTTGACACAAATGCTGGCTGCTGGCCAAAGAAGCAATCTCATTGTTGGAAACTCCAAGCAAAGGGTAGTAAACGCCCACATCAAAACTCAACATATTTGATTTATCAGCTGCCTTAAATTTTTCTTCGCTACCATAAAACCACCAAGACGTATTAAAAAATAGTCGTTTGGGCTGCCAGGCTTCCAAAGTGTTAAATTGATTGGTATAGGCGGAAATATTTCCAGCCAAATCAAAAGCTTCAACGCTTAACATAGCTGATGAAGTATGGTGCCCATGTGTTGAACCTGGATTCCTATGGTTGAACCGGTTTATGATTACATCGGGTTTAAACTTTCGTATGATACGTACAACGTCACCCAAAACAGAATCCTTATTCCAAATCTCAAGGGTTTCATTCGGGTGTTTTGAATACCCAAAATCGTTGGCTCTTGTAAAAAACTGTTCCCCACCGTCAATCCTTCTTGCCGCTAATAGTTCTTGAGTTCTCAGAATACCTAAAAGCTCCCGTAGTTCAGGACCTATCAGATTTTGCCCTCCATCACCACGTGTAAGGGATAAATAGGCGGTTCTCGCTTTTACCTCGTTGGATAGGTACGAAATCAACCTTGTATTCTCATCATCCGGGTGCGCCGCAATATATAAGGCGGATCCCAGGAAATTCAATTTTTGGATGGAATGTAAAATATCTGATGAGGAACTTTTCTTGGGCGCTTGCGCGAGAGAGACATTAAAAACCAATAGCACTCCAATCAAGGATACCAGAAAATTTCGCATAGTAATGTTTTAGTTGGTCACCAAAGATATAAAGAAACCCAAGCAAAGAATAACATTTACATTTTCTTTAACAGGGGGGTCAACCTATTCATTATCGCTGTCTGAAAAGCTATTTTTTGTAATAAGAACCATCCTCATTTGTAGTATTGGGATAGGTAACCAATTCACCATTATCTTTTTTTAAGTACAGATCAAATGCCTTGATACCCAATATATCTGCTACTCCAGAAAAAACTACCATTTAAAATTCTAATCTTATCTCCAATTTTAAAGGGAAAAGAGCTAAGTAAGATGATCCAGCGGTCACATTACTTAAAATAGAGCATGAAGCGAATAGGGCAACACCAATAACGGCGAATAGCGATAAGAACAATAGCCAGAGCTCTTTAAAGTACACATCCCAAATGAAGATTATGGCCCCTCTTCATAAAAAGAAAAGATCAATGGAAACATATTTGGTGATTAATCGCATATTTGCCGGATTGAGTTCGCCAATCCTTACTAATTCACAAAGGCTTTAGCACGTATAAACTTGATGATCAATAGGATTACTACTGTAATGTAATGGCCGTTCCGGTGATTTCGCGCTGGTAGGTTCCAATAATTTCTTCCATAGCTTATAATCCCAAGGTATCGCGTAAAGCTAAACTGCTATTTCCATTTTGTCGCCAGTAAGGAGTTTTTAAAGTCTTGATCTTGGTGGCTTTTGAGGTCATGGTCCGGGTTTTGTCCCCAAATCCACTTTTAAAGGTTTCAGACCAACCTTCAATAGTATAGGGAAAAATAGCTTTAAAATTGATTTCCAACGTCCTCTCCAATTCCGGGTAGGATATTGTATAGGAACTCATTCCTTCTGAAGTTTCCAAATGAACTGTTGCCACATATGCTTTTAAAGCCTTGTGAGATAGACGAACATATTCCATGGAAGGAATAATTTTCAGTTCCCCAATAGGTAAGTCATTAGGATTGATTCGAATCTTGTTCCATAATTCATTTTCTAAAACATTTTTGTCTAGATCTATATCCTTATCTCCTTCATTTTCAAAATATGAAAAAGATTTGAGCTCAAACTTTTCACGATTGTTTAATTGGGCAAAAACCTGCCCACACCATTCCTGAGCAGAAAATGTAAGCTTAAGGGCATGTTCATTATCATATACGGGATAGAAACTACTGCTCATTATGGAATAGGGATATATTCCCGTAAGGTAATTTTTGGTGCTATTTAATTTAAGGACGGGAATGTTACTCGGGTTATTTCTGTCAGCCTTGACCTGTTTGTCGCTTACAAAGTACTCGGTTACATAAATCAAAACCGAACTACCTTCCCTAATTTCCCCATATCTTGCTTGTTCCAATGTATAGGAGGTGATTTCGGCATCGCCAGCGTACCAATAGTCCTTGAATTCCTTGGATAATGACCTTTTGGGCATTTCAATGGCTATATTTTCATTAAGGGCAATCTCTTTCTTGTCTTCTATTTTATTTTCCTTACAAGAACCTATGGTGCACATTAGTACTACAAATAATATGACCATAAATTCAAACCTGATCCATTTTTTCATAATGTCCATTCTATTATATAAAACTACTTAAAATCAATTAGTTGACCATGTGCATTAACGTTTTGTAAACCAATTGGGTGGGTAGACCAACCACATTTGTATACGCTCCGTGAATCTGTTCAATACCTATCAGTCCAATCCATTCCTGAATGCCATAACCACCAGCTTTGTCAAAGGGCTTGTATTTTTCAACATAATAATTGATTTCTTCCTTGGAAAGTGTTTTGAATTTAACCTTGGTCGTATGGTTCACAGTGGTTTGGTCAGTGTTGGTGGTAAATGTTACCGATGTAATGACATCGTGCCAATCATTGGATAGTTCTTGAAGCATTTGAACCGCTTCCTGGACATTGGCAGGTTTCGCCAATGATTTTTCCTTGTACCATACCACCGTATCTGAAGTGATTAGAATTTCATTAGTAACAAGTGTTCCTTTAAAAGCAAAAGCTTTTAACTTGGCCAGATAATCTGAAATTTCACTCCCCTTCAAAGATTCAGGATATATTTCATCGACCGGTTTTAAACGTATTTCAAAATCAAGCCCCATCTCGGCAAAGAACTGCTTTCTACGTGGCGAACCAGACGCAAGAATTATTTTAAAATCCTTTAGTTTATCGTTCCACATAGATCAGTCATTGGCAGCGCTAAAATTATCAAACCAATCGCCCCTTACTTTTAGAACCTGCTCAATAACATCACGTACGCAACCTTCACCTCCATTTTTGTGAGAGATATACTTAGAAACAGCCTTTACTTCTTGGGCCGCGTTCTGCGGACATGTGGGTAAGGCAATCCTGCGCATGGGAGGGATATCGGGTAGGTCATCTCCCATATAAAGTATATTTTCAGGAGCAATGTCGTATACATCCATATATTCATCAAGAGGATCTTCCTTATGATGCGCTCCCATATAAAAAGTGGTTACCCCCAATCCCTTTAGACGCTCTTTTACCCCTTCATTGGTGCCACCGGTAATTATACAGACATTATAACCTTTCGTAACAGCAGTTTTTAGGGCATAACCATCTTTGAC
>JAGLKG010000141.1 GCA_023141835.1 Maribacter sp.
CAATTTTTTAAGTTAAATTTCTTTTTCAACCCATAAGTTACTAATTATTAGTACGTAAAATGATAATTCCTTTCAGGAAAAAGGGAAGGAAGTTGAATTTCATGACAGTTTATGATAGAGCATATTATGTATGTTAATACAAATCATTATCTCCTGAAATACCGTATTTTTGCGTCCTGAAATCAGTAGGTACATTTTTCCAATGAAAGATCTGTTCAAGAAAATCTTCTTCTCCACCCGTTTAACGGCAGTGCTTTTTATCACTTTTGCAACTGCCATGGCCTTTGGTACATTTATAGAAAGTTGGTATAGCACGGCAACGGCTAGGATATGGATTTACAACACCACTTGGTTTGAGGCAATTATGGTGTTTTTTGTTATCAACTTTACCGGAAATATTTTCAAGTACAAACTGCTTAGAAAGGAAAAGTGGCCTGTACTGCTACTTCATCTTTCTTGGATTTTGATTATTATGGGTGCTTTTGTGACGAGATACATAAGTTTTGAGGGAATGATGCCCATTCGAGAAGGCAATTCCGAAAAGGTATTCTATTCCTCCAAAACTTTCTTAACGGCATATGTTGATGGGGAAATAGACGGAGAGCCCAGAAGAAAGATATTGGAAAGTGGCATTCTAGTTACGGAAGAGGGCTTACGATCAGACCTGCCTTGGAATGATGATTTTAACGGACAACCCATTACCATTTCCTATATTGATTTTATTCATGGGGCAAAAAAGGGGTTGGTTCCTGATGCCAATGGGAATGAATATTTGAAAATCGTTGAGGCTGGGGATGGCCAACGCCACGAGCATTATTTGGAAGCTGGAAAATTGACCAACATTCATAACGTACTATTTTCATTGAATAATGAAACCGAGGGGGCTGTCAATATTTTTGCCACAGATAGCACCTACCAAATAAAGACCCCTTTTCAAGGCAGTTTTCTCCGAATGGCTGATCAGCATCGTGGTAATGTCATAAAGGATAGCTTACAAACCTTTCAATTACGATCATTGTACAATATGGCAGGAATGCAATTTGTAATTCCTGAACCGGTGATTAAGGGCTCTTACGGAGTTGTAAAGGTACCCGAAAAGGAAATAACCCAGGCAACCCAAGATGCGCTGGTCGTTGAGGTGAGTAGTAAAGGTGAAACTGTGCAACAAAAGCTTTTGGGCGGCGAAGGAACGTCTAGCTTTTCGAATAAGATAAATGTTGGTGGTTTGGATATTTCCATGGCCTTTGGCTCTAAAGTGTATGAACTGCCCTTCAGTATTAAGTTGAATGACTTTATTGCGGAAAAGTATCCTGGAACCGAAAAAGCATATGCCTCATTTATGAGTAGGGTAACGGTGGAGGATGAACGACCCTTTGATTACGATATATTCATGAACAACATTTTGGACCACAAAGGCTATAGGTTTTTTCAGTCCAGTTTTCATCCTGATGAAAAAGGTACCGTACTATCGGTAAACCATGATTTCTGGGGTACTTGGATTACCTATTTCGGCTACACTATGCTGTACATTGGTTTGTTGGGGATAATGTTCTTTGGAAAAACCCGGTTCAAGAAACTTACCAAATCATTGGGCAAGTTAAAATCGAAAAAAGCAGCCTTGGCTGTACTGCTTGTTTTTGGCCTTACCCTAAATACATTGGCCCAAGAACATTCCGAGGATGATGGTCATAATCATACCCAAATGCCAACTGCAGAGCAGGTTGATTCATTGATACTGGCGAACTTGGTACCCGCAGAGCATGCTGAGAAATTCGGGAAATTGGTGGTCCAAGATCAAGGTGGGCGAATGAAACCCATTAATACCTTTTCTTCTGAACTGCTTCGGAAGCTTAGTCTGAAAGATTCATACAAAAGCCTCAATTCCGATCAGGTGTTCCTATCCATGATGATGAA
Source organism: Maribacter sp. (assembly GCA_023141835.1). GTDB lineage: Bacteria > Bacteroidota > Bacteroidia > Flavobacteriales > Flavobacteriaceae > Maribacter_A. The sequence continues at coordinate 1,915 of JAGLKG010000141.1, forward strand.
TCCATCAATCTGGTACAATACCGAGTTTATTGCCGTGGACAAAAAGGGCATGAATGACAGTATTCGAAAAATAATTGGTGTTCCGGAGGGGCAGGAATTTATTAAGGCAACGGATTTCTTTGACGAAAAGGCAAAGTACAAATTAGAACCCTATTTAAGAGCTGCCACGGCCACCAATAATCCGAATAAGTTTGAGCAGGATTTTAAAGATGCAAACGTTCGTTTGATGCTACTAAATCAGGCATTAAGTGGGCAGATCGTAAAAATATTCCCGCTACTCAATGATGAGAACAACAAATGGATATCAGCAGTTGAATACAGGGGGGGGCAATATCAGGTTACCGATTCGCTCTATGCCAATTTTATAAAGAACGCGATTCCATATTATCTGATGTCACTTCAGAACGCCAAGGAAAGTGGTGATTATTCCGAGGCCGACAAATTATTGGAGGCTTTCAAGAAAAATCAGGTCAACCATGGCAGTGAGGTTTTACCATCGGAAGCACGGGTAAATACCGAGGTCATCTACAATAAGCTGGATATATTCAACTTACTTTATAAATGTTACGCATTGGTCGGGATAATCATGTTCTTTTTATTGATTTTCCAGATTTTCAAAGAACGTGGAATTTGGCGTATAGGAACCTATTTCTTTAAGGGAACAATTATCATTTTATTTATTTGGCATACGGCCGGTCTAGTTTTACGCTGGTATATTTCCGGGCATGCTCCTTGGAGTGATGCCTATGAGAGTATCATCTACGTTTCATGGGCGACCATGGGAATGGGATTGCTTTTGGGCCGAAAGAGTGAAATGACGGTTGCCGCCACAGCTTTTGTAACCGCAATGTTGTTATGGATAGCCCATCAGAGTTGGGTAGACCCTGCCATAGCCAATTTGCAACCTGTCTTGGATAGTTATTGGCTTATGATTCATGTTGCCGTTATTGTGGGCAGTTACGGTCCATTGACCGTGGGTATGATCCTCGGGGTCGTATCACTCATCCTTATGATACTCACTACGAAGAAGAATAAGAAACGCATGAAGCTCAACCTTAAGGAACTGACCATAATCAACGAACTCGCCCTAACTGTGGGTCTGGTGATGTTGACCATTGGTAACTTTTTAGGCGGACAGTGGGCCAATGAAAGTTGGGGGCGATACTGGGGCTGGGACCCCAAGGAGACTTGGGCCTTGATTTCGATCATGGTGTACGCTTTTGTAATACATGCCCGTCTGGTTCCCGGTCTAAGAAGTAGGTGGACGTTTAATTTTATGAGTGTAGTCGCTTTTGGCAGTATCATGATGACCTATTTCGGGGTCAATTTTTACTTGGCGGGGCTACATAGTTATGCCAGTGGTGCACAGGTGATTACACCCATGTTTATTTGGTATGCCGCATTTGGGGTGCTAGGCTTGGGAGCCATCAGTTATTGGCGGTATAGCGTAAATTATCGAAAATAAGCATGTTTTTTGATTTTCCTACGTATAAAGCTACGTTCGTTCTACCCAAAATATTATTGATCCATAAAATTAGGATGGCCTCTTTAATTTCTTTTGAAATCATATTTCCTATGACTTTATTGAAATTTCCTTTGGATGCAGTCGTATCTAAATGGACGATATTTTGATCCATAAGGATATTAAAAGGATTAAAATCATACTTATTGCTTATATTACACGCTTAAACCAATCGAGATGAGAAATATAATATGCCTGATTTTTGCACTCACATTGTTGTCATGTGGTCAAAAACAGAAAAAAGAAACCGAAGAAAGCACAAAAGAAATGGCGGAAGTCAAACTAATTGAACCCCAATTTTTTGAAATACGTACGTATTATTGCCATCCCGGCAAATTGCCCGACCTGTTAAAACGATTCAATGATCATACCATGGAATTATTTGAAAAACATGGTATGGTGAATATGGGCTATTGGGTACCCATAGATAATACAGACAATAAATTGGTCTATCTAATGGGGTATGAGAGTCGTGAGCAACGCGATACTGCCTGGGAAGCATTTATGAATGATCCGGATTGGCAAAAGGCCTGGGAGGCCTCTAAAGTCAATGGCCCTATTGTTGCCTCGGTCGTAAACAAATTCTATACCTATACAGGTTATTCCCCAAAACTCAAAAAGGAAGATGCAGGATCAAGGATATTTTCATTGCGGACATATTATACCAATGAAGGGAAACTTAATAATCTTCATGATCGTTTTGAAAACCACACCTTGGAAATTTTCAAGAACAGTGACATGACCAATATTGCCTATTTTAACATGGACCCAAGTCATGAAGAATCCAAGAATGTACTAACGTACCTAATCACTTTTCCCGATACTACGGCCCGAAAAGCCAGCTGGGATAGTTTTAGGCAAGATGAGGCATGGAAAACCGCCTATGCTAACTCCATTAAAGATGGGAAATTGGTGGATTCACTAACCGCAGAGTTATTGATACCGACCTCTTTTTCTCCTTTAAAATAGTACGTTATATAGATACATAAAAAACCCCAAATAGTTTAAGCCTATTTGGGGTTTTTTGTTCTGGGTTTGAGATCTATATAAAGTTTGTCTGTTGTCTACAAGGATGCAAAGCAAAAAAGTAAATACAAAATAGTGACTTTAGAGAACTGAACTAGGCTTTTAATGGGATACAATGTTGGTGATCATTTTCTATTACTTTATTATATCTTTCTCTATTTCTATAATTAACTTCTCTGCTAATCCTTCCAAGTAAGTTCCATTGGAAATCAACCATGCACAATCTTGTATCATTTGACCAATTAATGCCGTCTTATATGGGTCATCTTGTAGTAATTTTACGGGGTCTGTAGTTTCAAATGGGATGGTTTTAATAATTCCTTCCTGCATTAGCGACTCTCGTCATTTTTCAACATATATGGAACTAGTTTTATAGTTATCAGGCCCTAATCTCCATTTCCATTCAGTATGATAATTGTTGATTGCGTTCTTTAGTTGCTCGTCCAAAAGTGAAAATGAACCTGTACTCTTCATTTCCTCCAATGTTGATTGAATGAACTCTTGATTACCTAATCGAGTTGACCAAATAAAAATTTGCTCAATGAAAACTTTATCGTATTCCTTAGGTAATGGTTTTTTCCAAACCGAATTTCTGGAAAATGACGGTATGTTTTGACGGTCTTTAGATAATTCAAAGGATTTCCGTCCGGATAACTGATATAAATATTGCAAGGAATAGTAGCGAAATACTTGAATATTAATGTTTACATCAAAGTTCCTGTTATTTTCTTTCATGTCTTCCACAAGATTGCTAAGATATGTGCTCATTTTTGTCTTTTCTTTCTGTTGTTCACTCCAATTATTGATTTGTAAGGCAATCAAAATACCTATGACCACTAAAACGATTTCTTCAATGGCATAAATCAGATATTTGGCGAATTTTTCTAAAGAAATTTATCATTTAATGAATAGAGTAGTGGGTTATCTTACCAAGATACTGAATTAATGTATACTACGATTAAATCAGAAATGTCAAGAAAGGTTGTCTTTTTAGTAAGCTGCGGATTGTGGGTGGTTCTTACATGGAGCCTGCATCGTAATTTTCACCATTAAGATATTTTTTGCATCTTTACACCATCATGAAGTAGTGGAATTATGTTAACAATAGATGTCATTTGGGTAATGCCCACGAAGTAGCCACTAATTGGTTGTACTTCGTCATACATCTTTTTTCTTCTTTTTAACACAATTCAATACTAATGACACACCACAAAAAGCTTACGCTTAAACAATTATACAATTATTTTATCATTGCCGTTACGGGCAAGGAAACCGAATTTACTACCGGAAGTATTCGCAAGGCCATTTTTATGCTTTCCGTTCCCATGATCTTGGAAATGATGATGGAATCCATTTTTGCCATTGTCGATATTGCTTATGTATCCCAGGTCAGTGTAAATGCGGTAGCCACCATAGGGCTCACCGAATCGGTTATCACCATGGTTTATGCCGTAGCCATTGGCCTAAGTATAGCCGCCACGGCTGTAGTAGCCCGTAGAATAGGGGAAAAGGACCTTAAAGGGGCCCGCGAGTCGGCCGTACAGGCGATTCTCTTGGGTATTGCAGTTGCCATTATCGTTGGTGTAATTGGTTTTTTATACGCTAGGGAAATCCTGGCTCTTATGGGAGCGGAACAAGATCTGATCAATGAGGGCTATGGGTATACCCAGCTCTTGATCGGAGGGAATATCACCATCCTTTTATTGTTCTTGATCAATGCTATTTTTAGGGGGGCAGGGGATGCATCTATAGCCATGTGGACATTAGTACTCTCCAACGGACTCAATATTATTCTGGACCCGATTTTTATTTTTGGTTGGGGGCCAATTCCCGAATTTGGGGTGATGGGGGCGGCAATTGCAACCAATATTGGTAGGGGAACTGCAGTCCTTTTTCAATTGGGCATTCTCTTTTTTGGGTGGAGCCGGATAAAGATTGGCATTAAAGATGTCATAGTACGCATTGGTGTAATGGTCAACCTGATCAAGGTCTCCTTGGGTGGTATCGCCCAGTTTCTCATTGGGACTTCCAGTTGGGTATTTTTAATGCGTATGATGTCTGAATTTGGTAGTGAGGTTCTTGCAGGATATACTATTGCCATTCGGGTCATGCTCTTTACTTTAATGCCCTCTTGGGGTATGAGTAATGCCGCCGCGACCTTGGTAGGGCAGAATTTAGGAGCCAAACAACCCGATCGGGCTGAAATATCGGTGTGGAAAACGGGACGCTACAATGCTTATTTTATGGGAGTGGTCTCTGTAATTTATTTGCTTTTCGCCAAGGATATTGTGGGCTGGTTCAATGACAATCCCGTGGTTATTGAAAATGGGGGACTTTGTCTACAGATAATTGCGGCAGGTTATATTTTCTATGCCTATGGTATGGTTGTTACCCAGGCTTTTAATGGTTCTGGGGATACCAAAACTCCGACCAAAATAAATCTGATTGCTTTTTGGATGTTCCAATTGCCCTTTGCCTATTTAGCGGCTATTACTTTTAAAATGGGCGCACTTGGAGTATTTCTTGCCATTACTTTGGCTGAAGTATTGCTTGCGGTCATTGCCATTGTTTGGTTTAGAAAAGGAAGGTGGAAGAAGGTTCAAGTGTAGTGCGGTATTTGTCGTTCCGATCGAGTGGCAATGGGGAGGCCCATACTATTTTTTAGGTCATATGGCATATCCATAAATTTTACCTTGAGGCCCTGTGGCATAAATGAAAAGGGTTGTTTTGTTTATTCAACCCAAAAAAACCAAAATAATTATTGATGTTTGGTTGGTTGAATTTCATAACTTTAACTTTCTAAAAAAGAAGCGATGAGTTCTAGAAAAAAGGGAGTCAATACCATTTGCACCCATGTAGGGGAAATAAAGGATGAACAGTTTAAAGGGGCCATTTCACCCCTGTATATGAGCACCTCCTATGCTTTTGAAGATGTGGAAGTAAAACGGTATCCACGATATTTCAACACCCCCAACCAAGTGGCACTGTCTCAAAAAATAGCTGCTTTGGAGCATGCTGAGGCTGCCCTGATATTTGGCAGCGGTATGGCGGCCATAAGTACTGCATTATTAGCTTTTTTAGGAACGGGAGACCATGTTGTTTTGCAAAAAACCTTATATGGAGGTACTTATAACTTTATAAATGAGGAGTTTCCGAAATATGGTATTGAATATTCTTTTACCGAAGGATTGGAAGCCCATGATTTTGAAGCAAAAATACAAGAGAACACCAAAGTGGTTTTTATAGAAACACCTTCCAATCCATTATTGACCATTACCGACTTGAAGGCCATTGCCCAAATAGCAAAAAAAAACGGTCTGGTTTCTATGATCGATAATACATTTGCAAGTCCTATAAATCAGAATCCAATTGATTTTGGAATAGATGTTATTATTCACAGTGCGACAAAATATATGGGCGGTCACTCCGATATTTGTGCAGGAGCAGTAGCATCGACCCAAGAAAATATAGAGCGTATTTCCCAATTGGCCAAGAATCTGGGGGGCAGTTTAAGTGACCATACCGTTTGGCTTTTGGAACGTAGTATCAAGACCATGGGCATACGGGTCAAAGCCCAGAATAGCAATGCCCAACATATGGCGGAGTATTTGGAGGCCCATTCAGAAATAGACCGTGTTTATTATCCGGGATTACCCAACCATCCAGATCATGTATTGGCAAAGGCACAGATGAAGGGTTTTGGAGGAATGTTATCTTTTGAGCTCAATGCTGATTATGATGCATCGTTATTCCAAAAATCCTTACAATTGATAAAACCCTCAATGAGCTTGGCAAGTGTTGAGAGTACTGTGATTTCCCCGACTTTGGCCTCACATGCCTTATTAAGTCCGGAAGAACGAAAAAGCCAGGGAATCGCCGATGGATTGATTCGATTTTCCGTGGGTATTGAGGAACCTGAAGATTTAATCACGGATATAGAGCAAGCCTTGAAAAGTGTAAGGTCTAATAAAATGGCGGCAACGCATTAATTGATTACAATATATGAAACTAGATATACTCGTTTTTGGGGCGCACCCCGATGATGCTGAACTTGGTGCAGGAGCCACCATAGCCAAGGAAATTGCTAACGGAAAAAAGGTGGGCATCATAGACTTGACTCGTGGAGAATTGGGTACTAGAGGGTCTGCTGAAATAAGGGACAAAGAAGCTGCCCAGGCAGCCAAAATATTAGGCATTGAAGTTCGGGAAAATCTTGAATTGGCCGATGGGTTCTTTATAAATGATAGGGAACATCAAATGACCGTGATTCGCAGCATACGTAAATACAGACCAGAAATCGTATTGTGCAACGCCATTGATGATCGCCATATTGACCATCCCAAAGGCAGTAAACTAGTAAGCGATTCCTGCTTTTTAAGTGGATTGGTAAAAATTGATTCCAAGGAAATAGGGGAGGATCAATGGCAGGAACCTTGGCGTCCAAAGCATGTGTATCACTATATCCAATGGAAGAATCTGGAACCGGATTTCGTTGTTGATGTATCTGGGTTTATAGATAAAAAAACAGAAGCTATCTTGGCCTATGCTTCGCAATTTCATGACCCTAAAAGCAATGATCCGGAAACGCCGATAAGCAGTAAGAACTTTTTAGAAAGTGTTGAATATAGAGCAAGGGACTTAGGAAGATTGATCGGGGCAAGTCATGCTGAAGGTTTTACCACAGAACGTTTTGCTGCAGTCAATAGTTTGAGCGACCTGATTTAACTGGCCCGTTGATAGTTTTTGGGGGGGGTGGCCCTGGGCACGGTAAAATAAAAAGACGTTCCCCGGTTTAGAATACTCTCTACCCATATGGCTCCGCCGTTCTTCTCAACCATCTCCTTACATAACGAAAGTCCCAATCCGGTACCTTTTTCATTATTGGTGCCATAGGTGGTTATATTGGCATTTTCTGAAAAAATCTTGTTAATGGTCTCCCTATCCATACCTACGCCTGTATCCCGTACTGAAATCTCCCAATTATTGGCCCTTTCCACCGCATTGATAGTAATCAAACCCTTGTTGGGTGTAAATTTAAGTGCGTTACTTATCAGGTTTCGTAACACAATATCTATTTGATCGCTATCGGACCATACCAGTGTATTTTCCGATAATTTATTGACCATATTGATAGATTTACTGGTTGCGATCTCTGTGAGAAGATTAATATTATCATCAACTATGTTTTCTAATGAAACAATCGTTGGCTTGGTAACCGATCCGTTCATTTGGGTCTGGCCCCATGAAAGTAGATTATTGAGCGTAAATGAAATGTGATCTATATCAGCACCTAATTTTGGAATAAAATCCAAAAATTCTTCCTTTCCGATTTCTTTGTCCTTATAGAGCTTCACTAAGCCTTGAAATGCCCCAATGGGACCTCTAAGATCGTGGCCTATTATTGAAAACAACTTGTCCTTGGTTTCATTGATGTCCCTAAGCTCCCGCTCATTTTTCACCAACTCGGAGGTTTTATTGTAGAGTTCAATGTTCAGTCTCTTTTGAATTCTTTCGCTTCGGCGCATTAAAAATGTGACGACCAGAAAAACAAGGAGAATACACAATGCCGCATTTACATAGTTTTTCTGTTTGGCCAAGGCCATTTCATTCTGATTGATCAAGTTTTCTTTTTGCTTTTCATGCTCGATTTTCGTCTTGAGCATAGTTAGGCTTTTCTTGTTTTCATTCCTAGACAAGGTATCAGATAGGCTTTGATACAATTCATGGTATTCAAGGGCCGTATCGAAGTCCTTCTTGTTTTTGTAGACTTTGTATAGGGTTAGGGCACATTTCTGCATACCCTCTTTAAATTGTAACTTTTTTGATATATCAAATGCTCGTAAGGCATAATCCTTGGAAATACTATCTCTTTGCAGTGCCAAATGTACTTCGGCCATTCCGTTCATTAAATCTATTTTGCCTCGATCATCTTCTAAATTGCTATGTAGCTTTTCGCTTTGTTTGTACCAATAAAGGGCCCATTTGAACTTGTTATCTTTTAAATAGGCCTTTCCTTTGACTTCATAGGCAAATGCCAACCAATCCATGATTTCATGTTTCTCGAAGGTTGAAATGCTGCTATTAATGTTGAACATGGCGTATTCGAGTTCGCCCATATCTGCATAAACAGAGGCCATATTACTCATGGTCTCAGCCGAATAGACATTGTTTCCAATTTTATCGTTTATTTTTTTGACTGTTTTAAAAAAATCAAGTGCCTGTCTATAATCTTTTTGGGAAGCATATAGATTGGCAATGTTTTCATTAATTATGGAGAGCATGTGCTGGTCATCCACTTTTGTAGCAATTTCAATGCACTTAAGATATCCGTTTAGGGCTTCTGCATAATTTCCTTTATACTCGTATTCCCCAGCCAGATTATTATGTATTCTAAGAATTAGCGTTGAATTTTCTATTTCCTTGGCAAGGGTCAAAGCCTTTTTGTAATATGAGATTCCCTTGGTATGTTCACCCTTATCCGAGTAGTAATTACCAATGCCCAAAAGTGCCTTGCACTCTCCTTTTTTATAGTTGGCCAACCTGCTGTAATTTAGGGCTTGCCCTGAGAGGAGGAGTAGACTATCGGTTTTATAGTAGCGCAATTCGCTACCCAAGGCATTGAGCAGATTTATATGAACGGTGTCTTGAACATTAAAGTCAGTTTGGGCTTTGACCTCCTTTAGAACTATTTCAAGGCTATCTCTTGAACTTTTTTGACCATAAATGGTTTGGGTCGATACCAAGATTAGTACAAAACACAGAAAACGCGTTCTTAGAATATTAAAAGTGTTCAAGGCAGGGGTTTTTATTTGATGCATTAATCGTTGGCGTTATTGTTTTATAAAACTACCTCCTCATTAAAACTCAAACTAATTAATGTTGTGAAACGCCAATTTTTGTGTGTTTTATCATAAAAGCATGTATTTTATCGAGGTTTGCGCTGTATAATAAATGTGGTAGAATTACAAGGAGGAATTTCATACTGAAAACATCAAAGAAAACTTTACAAAATATAGTGTGTTTTTGTTTGAAAGATCACTTAAAAAAATTTAACTTTGCCACCGCTAAATGGTGGTTGTAGCTCAGCTGGTTAGAGCATCGGTTTGTGGTACCGAGGGTCGCCGGTTCGAACCCGGTCTTCCACCCAAAATATAAGCCTTGTCATTTGACAAGGCTTTTTTTGTAGTTTATCTTAATCCTGTCCTATTTGGAAACTTTGTCCACGACTACTATTTGATTACGATTTGCAACGATTAGAGAGCGTTAGTTTAAATATTTATCGATCTAAAAGAAGAATATATATTCATGTTTGTTTCAGCTTGCGTACAACGTAAGACTAAAGATCATATGTCTTTAATCCGTACTGTATTATACCTTTAAAAGTAAAGCATTTGAAATCCTAGGCCAACTTATGGTTAAGATTAGTTGGTTGAGGTTGACTCAGTTATTTTTTAAGCACTCTATTTAACAATCTAATTTTGGTTTGGGTTTCAAGTAGACCTTCGAATTGTGTTTCTAGGCTCTTGGTCATTGAAAGTATCGTGCTTTTTGATAAGGTAAGTTTATTCAGTTTGTCATATAACTTGTCCGATAAATTTTCGGCATGGGCTTCTCTTATTTCGGTTAAGTAATTTTGAAAAGTAATATTCGGTAGAACAAAGTCATCAGTGGCATTCGCCTTAAGTATGTAATCCTCCAATTCCTTTTGAACCTCTTGAGATAGTTTTTGGTTAGATCTAAATTGCAACTTCAAATGGTTCAATTCTTCGGTTGGTTTAGAAAAAAATGTGTACTTGAAAGTAAGCCCTGCAATTACTAGTGTTAAAATTCCAATGAGTATTTCCATTTAGTATTCTTTAATGGGCATAAGCTTATTTTTTGAAATAACTATTAACGTAAGGAAAAATTAGAAACTGGTTTTGGGTTGGGGTCACGTGAATGTTTGGTTATTGGCGAACGGTTTTTAATTCAGTGATCCTTTCCGTCAAAAATTTAGCCATTGATTTTTCCAATTCGGTTAAATTCAGTTTTTCGACTAATTTGTATTTGTATTTTTCTCTGTTAAAAATCAAAAATTCCATTTCACAATATTCCATATTCCCATTTGCGTAATAGAATATCTCTCCTGCAAAAACATTCGATTCAAATATAATTCCTTCACTTGATGGATGTTTTTCCGATTTAGTAAGTTTCTGATACCTCAGTTCCGAATACTGAGAAATCTCGTGCTTTTCAAAAATTGATGTAATCGTTTTCAGATAATCCATTTTTCAAATATTGCCTAACGTATGGCTAAGCGTACCGGCACGTTTCTTTTTTTTTGTTAGTACCACTAAAGGACTGCATTTAAATTGTAGGGCAGGGTAGGGGTGGGATTGGTTGGGGTTGGGCTTTACCGCTCATGGT
>JAGLKG010000142.1 GCA_023141835.1 Maribacter sp.
ATTCCCTGCGGAAAGATTGCTTTTAAAAATGATGCTGGTAATTAACGTGGTTTAATTTTCTCTTATGCCATTGTTTCAATATTTTGCTTATAGATAACATTGGAAGAGAACTAGAGGGATTAAAAAAATGAAAAGTAATTACGAATAGTGAATTTACTCACTATTTTTAAAATCCAGAAGCTCACTACGTTTAGCGGGGCGTTGTGCAACATTTGAAAAAACTAAATGAAACCAGAAGATAGATTAGATAAAAAATAACGTATTTGTATAAAGAATACGAAAAAGAAAACCTAAAATATGAGCATAGTAAAACGATATGCCATTTCGCAGAATTAAAAGTAAATCCAACAGAAGCGTATATGGTTTTACTAAAACTGAATGCTGATGGACATGTGGATATGTCTGACTCAAATCAATGGATGTTTCAAATAAATTACAACGGAATTTTATTTTGTCGTTCTGGTGGCTATAAACAGGAATTATATGACCTGAAAAGAAAACGAATTAAGAACGATATTTATAATGTAGCGGTAGGCTTGGGAACTTTTCTCGCTGGGACTTACGCTCTTTGGGCGATTTGGAAAGAGTTCTCAAACTGTGTTTGTTGACCGATTTAAATATCTGGAGGAAAAAAAGTTGCATAACACTGGTAACCCTTGCGCGACCCTTGATATTGGAAAACTGAGGTCCTATAAGCATCCTCCCCAAGCCTTTTTTTAATACATTGATGCTGCCGTGCCCATACTGTTATATGGCCTAAGAACAGGGAATCGAACCAATTCAAGAGCTTATGACGAAACTGGGTAAAGTGACCACGCCCACCTCGCTTTTTGTCTGTTTATGGATGAATCTTAGGCACTTCTTCAGGATATCACAAAACCCGCAAGATACGACCGCTTTGCGGCCTTCTTGACAACCCATCTTTGGAACAACCCCATATAAAGACAGTTTTCCCAACTATAGTTGTTCAATTTCACTATATTTCAGTAGAAATCACAGCAACGCCCCAACTCGCACACTGCTATCGCAGATGTCGTGTTTAGCCGCTTTAGCTAGCAACTATAAAATCCAAAATAAACATGAGAATACTAGTAACAATAAAATTTTTAAAGTGCTTTCTAGTCCTATTTCTGGCAAGCACATTCGGAACTGTAAATGGGCAATACTATCCACATAGTGATGAGATCGATTATCTGGAGAAATATCGGGGACAATTTCATTTTAGCCCAAAATCGGAATGGATGAATGATATAAATGGGCTGGTATATCAAGGTGGGAAATATCACATGATATACCAATGGGGTAAAAAAATCCGGCATGGTGGTTATGCTACAAGTCAGGATTTATTACATTGGAAAGATGAAGGAGTGGCATTGATTCCCCAAAAGTCCTTTTTGCCATTGGAAGCCGTTCGCAATGTTTCGGGTGAACAGGTATATTCGGGAAGTGCCGTGGTAGTTTCTGGTAAATCGGCCCAAAGAATTACAGGTTCAAGTAAGGAAGCAATTGTAGCTATTTATACTGGCACTGCCGAAGGCACATGTTTGGCGTGGAGCAATGACAAGGGCAAAACATGGCATGATTATGCAAATAATCCAGTGGCCAATTTTACAAAGAGTGCAGATCCTCGAGATCCTTGTGTGATTTGGCACGAACCCACATCACAATGGGTATTGGCACTTTACGAAAACGGAACTACTTTTTATGGATCTGCTGACCTTATCAATTGGAAGTTTTTGAGCAATTTGGATTTTGGATATGAATGTCCTGATATTTTTCAATTACCCTTAGACGGGGATGCAAATACTAAAAAATGGATACTTCAAGATGCCAATGGCTCTTATTTAGTAGGTGATTTTGATGGCACCTCTTTTATAAAAGATGAGGGGCAGGATACCTTGGTGATGGATGTTGGACCTGATTTTTATGCTGCGCAAACTTTCCCCATGGGCAATCTTCCAGACAACGATATTCGGGTAATTCAAATTGCGTGGATGGATCATTGGAATGGAGGGGTTGGAGAGAAAATATGGGAAAGAAACGCAACTTTTCCGGTGTCGTTAGGACTGGTAACCTATAACGGTCAAAAAAGAGTTACACGGGAACCAATAGCGGAAATCTTTTCAATTTATAAGAATACAAAAACCTGGAAAAGTCAATCAATCAATACCAATCTATTGTCTGAAATTAAATCTAAAAAATTTGATCTTACTGTAGAGGTCGACCTGGCCAAAACTACAGCGACAAAGTTTGGTTTTAAGGTTGCCAATAAAACAATAACCTATGATATTAGAGACAAAACCTTGTTATCCAAAGAACTTTTCCCGAATTCTTCAAATCGAATTAAAATAAGAATATTAGTGGATTGGGGACAACTCGAAGTATTTGCTAATAATGGAGTGTTCTCCTATTCAGAACAGTTTGCTTTTGCATCAGAAAGAGATGACATTGAGTTATTTGCGGATGGAGAAATTAAATTAGTATCTATGGAGTTTCATGAAGTAGCAAGAACATGGTAAGCCATTTTTTTGTGTAGTATGTTGATTTTAAATGAATTATTCAACACTTGATTTTAGGTAGGTGGATTAAGAATTAACAATCACAGTTGCTAACACGTCTTTAGCAACAATTGGTCTTCGGAAATTTCCGATTCAAATATTACGAAAGAAATTTAGTCTTAAACCATAGCAATAGAACAAGAAATTATGATGCCAAGGTTCCCCCAGATTTTTGTTATATTTTTAATGCTTTCGGTGAGTTGCGACCAAGCCAAGTTACCAACTATTGATGCATTTTCATTTATCCAGACAGAAAAATTCGACGGGGAGATTGGAAGAGTGGATAATGGAAGTTATAAAGGGATTAGTCGATTTGATAAAGTCATCACTTACTCAGGTATTCGCAGTTTCGATACCGGTGATGTTTTGGTTTTTAAAAATGTGGATTTTCAGGATGGAGCACAAAGCGTGACACTCAATCTCGCACAAAATTGGGGAGAACCTGATGGTACTGCAAAAATTGAATTCAGGTTAGACCATCCCGACGGCAAATTGATTGGCACACATGAAGTAATAGAGACGGCAGGTTGGGAACACTACATGTTTCAAGCTACGAACATTACCAAAGTGACCGGAATCCACGATCTGTATTTGGTAGCAGACCACCTACGTGGTGTTGGGGATATTGATTGGTTCATGTTTTCACGGCACGAGGTATCAAAACAAACACTGGCCCCAACACCTAAGTCAGATCCAACTTCCAATACTTCGGAAAATGGTAATCGCTATTACATTGACTCTGAAAATGGCAGTGACGGCGACAATGGTCATTCGCCTGAAAAAGCGTGGAAAAGCCATACCATGATATCGACCATAACATTTGAACCCGGAGATGTGATCGCATTCAAAAAAGAATCACACTTCAACGGGCCCATCGTGTTTTCCGAATCAGGAACGAAATCAGCTCCCATATTGATTACTTCCTATGGTGAGGGTCAAAAGCCACGATTTACCAACCCCGATGATTCAAACATGAATGGCAATTGCATCCGCATATACGGCAGCTGGATCATTGTCGAAAATCTTCATTTTCATAATACACCGGCTACTGAGAATAGCAATCGTTTGCAAAGTATTTTTATGATGGGGGCACTACTAAATGCCGAAGACGCCAATCATAATATCATCAGAAACAATGATTTCACCGATGTGACCAAAGGCATACAATCTACAGGTGAACACACACTCATTACAGGTAATTATATGGAAGGAGTTCCGAATTCACTTTGGTGGAACGGAGGGTTTGGCAGCTGGGGCCCTATGGGAATTCAGTTGGGTATAGGTAATCAGGAAGTGTCTTATAACATTATTAAGAATTTTTTATCAACCGAAAGTGGCTATGGGTCTGATGGTGGAGCTATCGAAATTGATGATGGCAGGTTTCACAAGGACAATATCTTTATTCATCATAACTATACTGAAGGAAATGCAGGTTTCCTGGAGTCCAGTTGGACACACGACTATAATCCTTTCGTGCAGGAGGTACACAATCTCCGGGTGGCGTTTAATGTAAATTATGATGGACAGAGTTGGCTATACATGTGGGCGCCATGCCATGACTGCTATTTTGACAACAATACAGTAATCCGGAACAATGATTTTCGCTCACCGTTATACAATGGTGTGTATGCTGATTTTGAAGGTATCAACTTTAGGAACAATCTGTTTGTCCTCCGATACGATGCTTTTCTGGGGAATACTTCCCAAATTCGATCCAACAATTGGTACATGAACTTCGATCAAACAGGCGAAGTGCTCTGGGACTCCATCGAGACTGGGAGTGGTGACCCACGGTTGGTCAACCTGATTGGTGGGGATTTCAATTTAACGAGTGAAAGCCCTTTGAGAGGTGAGGGTATTAACCTGAGTAAGTTTTATAAGATTGATTTCAATGGAACAGACCTACCAGAATCAGGGGTGTGGGATATAGGAGCGATACAGTATAAATAACTAGTAGAGGTGCACTCGACCGCGAGTTGGCTTTTATAAATACAACCTTTATGGGGTGTGTTTTACTCGCTGCCGGCCCTCATAAGTATGGTCATAATTCAGATTAGTCTCACGATTATGACGTTAACTACAAACTAAATGGAAGCTAATATAAAAAGAAGATTATTCAATATTTTATTACTGTTTTTCCTTTTCTCTTGTTCAAAAGACGAAATTGAAATTCACCAAGGATACTGTATCCCTTTTTATATTTCGGATACATATAAATACCCCATTTTACCTGGTACTGACACATGGAAAGAATTAAGCTCATTGGCTGAAAAGGTTGAAGTATGTCAAATACCTGAAAAAAAATTAAATACAATTTCAACGGAGGGATTATTAGAAACGCTTCTGAATTATCCGTTAATTCTTGACTACTCTTTCTTTGATAAAATGCAAAATGGGTTCAACAGGATCAAAACTGAAAACAATGGATTTGCAGAGTTATACGGCAGAGACAACATTTTTAAGGTTATAACTGAACGATATGAATTGATGTCATTAGATTGTGAAAAAAATCTCTACCCTCCTTTTGTTACGGGAGAACCAGCTCCAGTTCAAATCGCACTGGAGACATTTGAATTTTTCATTTTCCAAGATGAATTTCTCCTCAATCTAAATGAAAATCAGCAATATCAAATTTTTGAGTTGATCTACGAAAAGCTTCAAAATAAAAACGAACACGGATTTAGTGAATATAGCAAATTGGTAGCCGTTGCGATCTTGGGAAAGATAATGTATGAAAATGACTTTTTACCGTTTGTAAAGATTTGCAATGAAATAGATTTTATGAAACTTTTTATTGAGAAAATACCAATGTATAGACCAGAGAATATTTCACCGACTGAAATCATTGAAGAAAATGCCAAAGAATTTAAAGCCAGCAGGTAACAAATAATAACCCCTGCGCGACCCTTTGATTTAAAAATATGTGGTGGTGTAACCTTTTTCGAGGAATCTAGAAGATTTGTTATATTAGTTCTAAAAGTTGGGATAGCATCAATGATGCTATCCAGTTGTTACTACAATTTGAAAAAAACAAAAATCATATTATTAGGACACCTATAAAATTGGTAAGTTGACAAATAGCTGGATTTAAGTAGTTTACTTTAACCGGCTCATCCAATTAGGCAGGGATGACTTTTTTAAATAATACTTTCTTATTATGCTTTAGTTTCATTGAAGATAGTACAGACCTCCATTCAACTTTAATATTAGCAATGCTATCCATAATAAGAGCATCCAGCACAATATCATCAGGATTATCAGTGATTTCAATGTTTTCAATTTTTTCTACCAACAATTTACCATTTGGGCGTATAAAAGGAACTTTGAATGTGCTTGGGATGAAATTAGTCGCTTTGCCAGGAGTTATACTGCCTTTTAAATCTCTTAATTCCATATCAGATTGATTAATAACCCAAACTTCAAAAGATATTCTGTCCCCAACACGGGGATCTCTTTGGTCTTGGAAATTACGCATGTGAAACGTGAGTTGGTCCGTTAGTTCCTCCTTTAATTTATCTAAAATATTTCCCATAGTTGACAAGTATTATATAGTTAACAAACTAACTTATTTATACCTGGCACGCAATGATAACAATCATATTATAATCTAACGGAGTTTTACAAAAGTACTATTCTTCAAAATTGTAGATATCAGCCAATTTATAAACCAAAAAGTTGATGATTTCTGTATCAGAAGAACCTTTGCCAAACATTAAATAGGCTTTTTCTAGTTGTTCTTGTTTAAAGAAATCTAGATTGTCAGATTCATATTCACCAAAGGTGTTCCATGATTTTAGTCCGTCCAGCATTTTCCAGTGTGCTTCATATTTTAATTTTGCTATAGCTAATTGTTCTTAATATTGCAAAAATGAGTAATTTGTAACCTAAGTAAGGCATACAATTCGGATACCCATAAAGTTGACGAGTTGTCAAATAGTTGGATTTAAGTGGTTTACAGGAATGGGTTCGAGCCCCAGCCAGGTCACAGGAAATACAAAAAGC
>JAGLKG010000143.1 GCA_023141835.1 Maribacter sp.
GAAATGCATCTATAAAAAACCACGACTTTGTATTACTGCTTCGAAGTCACAAACTTCGAAGAGCGGGGAAGTAAACTAAATAAGTTTACACTGACAGAAATAAAGTAATACTATGCCTAATAACCAAGCATTAATATGATTGGTACGGCCTTAAGAATCTAGAAGAATTGTTATCTTAGTTCTTATAAGTTGTATACACAAACCCTGTACGTTTTCCGTTGTAATGCATTAAGAAAAATTTAAAAAGAAAATTATGAGCTATTATTTTAACAAAGTATTAAAAGGTATAAGTTTCGATGAAGCAATCGAACAAGTAACAGCCGAATTGAAAAGGGAAGGATTTGGAGTGCTGACCGAAATTGATGTGAAAGAAACATTGAAAAATAAAATAGATGTCGAATTTAAAAAATACAAAATTCTGGGTGCCTGTAATCCTCACTTTGCCTATAAGGCATTGCAAAGCGAAGATAAAATCGGTGTATTCCTACCTTGTAATGTAGTCGTGGAAGAACATGAAAATGGAGAGGTTGAAGTTTCTGCTGTTGATCCAATTGCCTCCATGAGTGCTGTTGAAAATGAAGCTTTGGGGGGGCTTGCATCTGAAGTTCAACAAAAACTTATTAAAGTAATAGAGAACCTGAATTAAAATACGCATTACAACAACCAACCCTTCGTGGGCCGGGGAAGGAAGAAGTCTAGGAGGTGAGTGGATTTTTGAAATAAAGGACATAGGTCCTTTAGCCATACGTTGGCTAACAATTAAAACTGTCTATTCAAAAAAGAGATTCTACCAAATATTCATTTAAATAAAGTCACAATCTCCCTCCTGGGAAGTTTAGTTTCTATATTTAAACATGGCATAGTGATTAACAAGTATGTAATAGAGTAAATAATTAATTTAAAAAAATAAATGACAAAATTAGCACAAGAGACCACATCACAATTATTGTTAAAAATAGCCTTAGCTACCGCACTGTTTTTGTGCTTTCAAGGCATAGCACGGGCACAATCTATTGAACAAAATGAATTAAGTAAAAATAGTGTGTATTTAGACACAGGTATTGGCTTCGGAGGACAAGTATCTTTTAATTATGAACGACAAATTTATTCTGGTGAAAAAGTAACTTGGTTTGGTCGTTTAGGAGCCGGAGCCGCTTATAAATGGACTTCAAATGATGATGTATCATTAGGTCCAGGTGGACTGGCTGCACTTACAATGTTAACTGGAAAAGGAAACAATCATTTTGAACTAAATGCAGGTACTTTTATCGTTTCTGATTCAGATAAAAACAACTCCGGTGTGTATCCTCTTTTAGATGCAGGATATCGCTATCAAAAACCAGGCGGAGGGTTTATTTTTAAGACCAAAATTGGGATTCTTGGTCTTGGAATTGGCTTAGGATATGCATTTTAATACAATATCGTTAGGCTGTACCATTGCAATTATTTCGATGCTATTTGCTAATGCCCAACCTATTTCCAAAAAGGCTTATAGGTCCACGGTTTTCCAAGATTAAGGGGTTGCGCTACAGTTAATATTGTTGGTTGTAGTATCTTTATTATTCAGTCAGTTTATTTATTTCACGTTTGTTTGGGATCCATAACCACATTCCAATAATTCCTAAAAATAGAATCAGAAACGTGTTGTTTGTTTTAGTCTTTCTGTCAATTGGCATTTTTTTCCAGTTGAACCAAATTAAAGTTCCCGCAACAATTAAATTCAGTCCTAAAATCAGCCAGTTTGCTTTGTAGTCAAAATCGAGTTTAATCCACAACTTTTCGTCCACAAAAATTATAATCATATATCCGATTAGAATTAAAGTCAGAATGATTAGTAAAATCCGCATTTTTTTTAAGTCCGATTTTAGATTTTCAGAGCCAGATTGTAATTCAGTCATTTACTAATTCAGTTTTCGGTTAAGCTTGGTTTATATTACACACAACAATTATATATAGTAATTAACTCTATATCAATTTTACATACCACCAAAATATCCACTTAACAAGACTTTCCTGTACCCTTACACGCTTGTCAATAACAGCATGCGATGATGCTCCGAAAGTTCGCAGTGGGCATGACCTAACTGTTAAACCAAGTCTAAAAGATCATATCCTAAATACTGTTTAAATACTTTTGTAATATTCAATTGTATTCCCTGCCTTCCCAAAAACCTTATCAATCAATTCGTACCTGTCATTTTCGGAAAATTGTACAAAGTCTCTTGCCAACCTTATTTTCTCGTCGAGAAATTCTTTGTTTTCCGCCCCGGTTATCAATACGCTTACCGGAAGTGACCAAACAAAATTAAGCGCCTCTCTGATCGATATATAGTTGGGGATAATTGGGTCATTGGATTCCCACTGGGTAGTGTCCAACCTTTTCTTCTCTTTGAAAAAACGGCCGTCCGAAAGGGTTTTCATGGCCAAAATCCCAAAATTTCTATCAATGGCAAAGGGCAATACATTTTTTATAAAACTATGGAAATGCATGTCAATAACGTTAATGGGCATCTGTACTGTCTCAAAAATATCATTGTCGGCGGTTGCATCCAACATCTTTTTGTGCGCAAATGGATTTTGATGTCCCGTAAAACCAATGTGTTTCACCTTGCCTTCTGCTTTTGCTTTTGCAAATACCTCCAACACCTCATTTTCTATCCGATTTTCAACATCGGTAGGGGTCCTTAAGGAATGGACCTGCCACAGATCAATATAATCGCATTTCATCCTTTTCAACGAACCCTCCAAATGTTTTTTTGCAGTGGCACCATCAGTAGCCGTTGATTTGCTCATGATAAAGACATCATCGCGGTATTTGGGCACAAGATATTTCCCATAGCGCATTTCACTTCCTCCATTGTCATACGATTCGGCCGTATCGAAAAAACGAACACCTCCCTCCATTGCTTTTTCAATCACTTCCTGGGCATCTTTTTCGGTGGTCCACCCAACATGGTAACCTCCAAGCCCGAGCATGGTTACTTTTTCACCCGTTTTGCCAAGCATCCGTAACGGAAGTATCTCTCCCCACTTATCTTTTTTGGAATCTGCAAAGCTTGAAATGGGCAGCATCATACTACCTGTGAGCATTGCCATTTGTTTTAGGAAATCGCGTCTTTCATCCACGGGTCTATAGTTTAAGGTTATTGATTGTTGAAATACATAAAATTGATTTGAATACCATATTTTTCAATGTTCCTGGGTCTTAACATTAATGGGCCACATCATCCCAGCAAACGCAGTGCTCCCCCAAGGATTTGAAATGGATACATCCCGAAGATACGCATAAGATTTTCCATAGGTTATTTAGAGCCTGTTTTTAAATATGTGATTAGAATTATTACAGTTGATTTTTGAGGCAAAACGAGGCGAAATTTTTAAGCATAGCAGGGCTACGGTTCAAAATTTTAACGAAGTTGTGCGTAAAAAGGGGCATAATAAAATAATTGACATATTTCAAAACAGGCTCTATAAGAAAAGAACTAACTTAGGTGTTGCAGGACCAATATTTTGACAGATACTGGTTCTGTCCCATATTAATTCTTAACATCTGTGCATTTGATACTTAAAGATAAATCGACATGAATTCAAATATAAAATTCAGTTTTCTACACATTTTACTTTATACCACTTTATGTCCTTTATCTTTTATTTCCTGTGGGCAAAAATCTGCTAAAACAGTTGAGATCAGGGGTGTTTATGGAAACCCCAAACCTTTCTGGGATAAAGGAATGAATCTCAATAATCTTGGGGTTAATGCTATTTTTGTCCACAGCGGATCTATTACTCATGATATGGTCAACAGGGCCAGGTCTGAGGGATTAATGCTATTTGCTGAATTTGCCACCTTGAATGGTAAAGATTATGTTGAAAAGCACCCTGAAGCCTGGGCCATCAATGAAAAAGGTGAAAAAGTGCAGGCTGCATC
>JAGLKG010000144.1 GCA_023141835.1 Maribacter sp.
TGTTAAAATCTCTTCAAGTAGCCCTGCTATTATCATCTATTTTATCTCATGTTGCATCAAAAATGGCCTATACAAATTCTAATCATAAAATTCAAAACAGTCTCTTAAAATTCCAGAAAAATATCATCTCGAGCGTAGTCAAGAGGTCATTGAATAACTCAAAGCCTAAAAAGATATCGACTGCGCTCGACCTGACAGTGTTACTGCGTGATATTTTTCTTTTTGGATGAAAGTGGTTAGCAGATGTCAATATAGCAAAACCGACTTGTATATACAAGTTACGTTCTGTGTTTTTCAACGGCTAGGCCTATATTTCCGTGACATTTCCTAGTTTATTCTATAAACAGGGGCTTTAAATAAAGAATTTTTTGAAACCAAGTATCTATCTCCAAGACCTAACGACAGGCTGGACCGACGCAGAACATCGAGGTATTCTTTTTGGTTAAGAACACCTAAAAAGAACCTTAATTTAGCAGTTGACCAAATTTTACTTATTCCGTTTTTACGACAGAAAGTAAATCTATATCCAACAAAGGATCTTCTATAGCATTGGAGTCCAATAATTTTGAGGGTTCGCTTTTCAAATAAAACAATGACCCGGCCAAGTTGGGGTATTTCTTTTTGATAGGATCGTATTCGGGATTTATACAATGGTCACCCCAAATACCCAACATAAGTTTTAGCCCCTCTTCACTTTCTGGATATTGCCCTTTATCATCGGTATCTTTAATCCATGTATTCAATATGCTGGAATATTTGTTTAAGGTTGCCTTGTATTCGGGATTAATGGCTAGGTTATTTAATTCAAATGGATCTTCTTTAAGATTGTATAGCTCTTCTGGAGGTCTTTTCTCAGACATGAATCTGTCTTGCTCCGAGTTAAGTTTTTTGTCTTTATGCAATTGATGCATTACCTGAACAAATTCTATTCCGTCAACATCCATATATGTAGGTTGGGTATAGGGCCTATCTGTCATAAAATTTCTGATATATTTATAATCTTTTGAACGAACAGACCGAATACGATCAATGGTAAAATCGCAGCGATCTCTGGCAGATATTACATATTCCCGTTGATTGGATTCACTGAACATATTCTTGCCTTCCATGTATGCCGGAATTTGAATATCTGCCAGGGTCAAAGCACTGGTTCCAAGATCCAGTCCATTGATCAAATCTGTATTGACAGTACCGGCAAGGATATTTTTATTTCTCTTTGTAAAATCAGCAATAATCAATGGCACATGCAATCCGCCGTCATACAGAAACTGTTTGTTTCTTGTCATTCGCATACCATGATCTGAAAAAAAGAATACAATCGTATTCTCCAATATATTGTTCTCTTTTAATTTATTAATAATGTCGCCTACTTTTTCATCTGTAATTTGAATGGCATCCAAATGATTTGCATATTCCTCGATAATCGCAGGATGGTTGGGTAAATAGGGTGGTAGTTTTATTTTATATCTGTCAACGGGTGTCTTTACATTGTCTTTAAAACTTTTAGAGAATATTTCTTTGCCACCATAGAGCTGTATTTGCCCAAAAAAGGGCTGTTTATCTTTGATGGAATCTAAATCAAGCCGTACGCTACTTTTACCATACAATGGGTGTACTTTATAATCTTGAGTATATAAATCTCTTCGATTATAGACGAAGTTATAATCGTCTTTGCCGTTGTTAAATGTAAAATATCCTGCATTTTTAAATAATTCAGGAATGGTTTTTAGACGTTCAGGCAAGTATATAGCGGACTTTTTGGTTCTTGAACTATGATGATTATGTGATCCAATGGTAGTTGCCATTATTCCTGTTATTATGCTTGAACGAATTGCTGAACATACAGGCGCCGGCATAAATGCATTTTTATATAGGACGCCTTCTTTGGCAAGGTTGTCTATATTGGGTGTTGCAATGAGGGTAGTCCCATAACTACTCAAAAGAGGTGCGGTATCTTCTAAATATATCCATAAAATGTTGGGCTTTTTAACTGGGGAGTCTTCTTTTTTTTGGCAGGAAAGTACAGTGGCACCTATGATCCCAATAATAAATATTCTTAGCATCGAAAATTTCATGAGATTGGATTTTAATTGGTCGAATTGAATGAAATAAGCGTAGATGGTTTGCATTAAAAGTAATGTACCCTTCCATAAAGCATATTTACCATGACAGCTCATTTGTTCTCCTTAAGTACCCAACAATGCGCCTGTATTGTTCAATTAATTCACTTCCACCATTTGCATTTGAGCACTATTCTTAGCAATTAAAATGTGGCTTTTCCCATTTTTGGTGAGCAGTTCCATATCCCTGACGTCGCCAACGATTTTCAAGCCGGATTCCATCATGGTTTTAGCACTGAAATTCCCTGTGCCGTCTCCTTGAAGAAATAACCCAAAACTAGCATCGTTTCTGGGAGTTTCTACTTCAGCGTTATAAAGATTACCTGCCAATACCACATCAAGATTACCATCTGCATTGAAATCGTCAACGACAAATTTATTGATACTCGATAATTGGGCCAATTGGGGCAAAGGTTTAGCAGAAAACCTCCCTCCGTCGTTTTCAAGATAAATGCTTGCAAATGAGGTTATCTCGTAGCTCAAGGATTCATCGAGCAGTTTGCTGGTATATATCTGATTCAAGGATGCACTGGCAAACGAATTATAGTCCTTGAATTTATTTTTAATGGCGGGCATTTGCTGCGAAGAACATTGGCGACCACGAACTGGAAATTCGGTATCGCCCTTTTTATAGCTCAACACAATATCGGCTTTATCATTCTTGTCAAAGTCATTTAAATATATCTTAAATGGCGCATCAATGCCAGCTTGATATTTATAGTTTTTACCCAAATTGCCCACAATAAGGTCTTGATCACCATCATTATCAAAATCGCCCTTTTGGATATCGAACCACCAACCCGAAAACTTGCTCTCTAGAACTTGGTCTGATACATCTTTAAATGTACCCTCCATGTTTTTATAAAATTTAATGGGCATCCATTCACCCACAACCACCAAGTCTTCCCAACCGTCATTGTCAAAATCGACCCAACTGGAGGCCGTAACAAGTCCCAAGGATCTTAATTCTGGTAACACTTTATCCGTTACCTCGACAAATTTGGGTCCCGAAGCATCACTCATATTTTCGAGTATATGTGAATCGGCTGGATAAGGGTATTTTTTCGGGATTAAGCGTCCTCCCACAAATAAATCCAAGTCACCATCATGATCAAAGTCAGAGGCAGTGACATCCAACCCACTATTTTTGGTCTCAGGAAGGGCTTCTTTATTGCGGCGAAAGTTATTGTTCCCTAGATTTTCATAAAATCGGTCTTCGTAACCTGGGGAGCCAGCACTAAATTCATTTCCTCCCGAAGCGATATAGAAATCGTTATCACCATCATTATCGGCATCAAATATTAAAATCCCTAAATCTTCGTAATATTGGTCCTCCGCCAAATCTGGAATAGGCAAGGCCGAAAAATTGCCTTTTTCATCTTGAAGGAAGACAGAGGCCGATTTGCCTATGGAACTCCCAATTATATAATCCTCTATACCGTCATTATTTAAATCTCCGGTCGCCAGTGCGGGACCCAAGGTGGTATTTTTATGGGGAAGTAAAATCTCTATAGCAAAATCATTAAAAGGGTTCTCTTCGTGTATGGTAAGATCTGGCGCATCGGCTGTTTTAAAGAGTTTCGAAGTGCCGTTGGATTTACTTGATTTACCTGCATTGGCCTGAGCCTCGTCATAGGTAATGGAAAGTTTTTGATTTGCCGCGACATTATTCAGCTTAGTGGTTAATCCGTTGGGCCAAGCCACCAAAACACTGTCGATTTGAGTAGCAGATCCGAGGCCGAAATGGAGCAGGGGAGATACTGAGGACAAGTAGCCTCGTACCACATTATGTTCCTGTACTTGCATCCCATCCGAGGTATGGATTGACACCTTGCTTCCATTGGGTAAAACCGTACCATTCCCTTTCAAATGGATCGTTAGCTGGTTGGTATTGGTACTATTGTTTCGATAGATGTTAGAAATGTCTTCTAAATTGTTAATGACCAAATCCAAGTCACCATCATTGTCCAAGTCGGAATAGGCCACTCCATTTGAAAAGGTCTTTTCTTCAAAACCCCAGTCTTTTGTCCTTTTGGTAAAGGTAAGATCTTGATTGTTTTGAAACATATAGTTACTCAACTTCTCCGAAGGTAATTCATGAAGATAGTTTAAAAGACCTACTTCCTCTTCCTTATTTTCATATTCCGGGGAGTTTTCCAACTCATCGAAAAAGGTTCTATACTTAGCATAAAAATCCTTGTTATTAACATCTCGCCTGATGCCATTGGTAACAAAGAGGTCTTTCCATCCGTCATTGTCAAAATCAGCAAGTAAGGCACCCCAACTCCAATCGGTAGAAGAGACTCCGGCCAAACGAGATACATTGCTGAATACTGGAAGTTCACCTTCGGCATTACCATGGTTCATTTGAAGTGAATTCTGCATGTACTGATGGTGCAACCCAATATTTACAGATTGATAGAAGGCATCTGGATCCATGGAAGACATATTGGCCTTAGAGCGAAAATTATCTTCGGCAGACATATCCAATTGAAAAATATCCATGTAGCCATCGTTGTTAAAATCGGCAATATCGGCACCCATGCCAAAAAAGGATATTTGTTGTAGGCTTGTATCTATTTGGTTGGTAAAAGTCCCGTCCTGGTTGTTGATGAACAAAAAGTCGGGGGCATTAAAATCATTTGAGATAAAGATGTCGACATAGCCGTCGTTATTTACGTCTGAGGTCACTACACCTAGGCTTAAGCCAAAGGAACTTAGGCCAGCTTCTACGGTTACATCGGTAAAATGACCGTTGTCGTTGCGGTAAAGTCGATCTGAATCTTTCAATTCATGATTGTCCAGCATATAGGCATAATATGGAACTGGGGCGACAAAACTGGTTGGAGGGTAATTAATGACATACAAATCCAAGTCACCATCCTTGTCATAGTCAAAAAAGGTCGATTGCGTACTGTTCCCGTCGCAATCAATACCATATTCTGTAGCCTTTTCGGTAAATGTATTGTCTTTATTGTTGATATAAAGGACATTGTTGTGCGGCGGATTTTTTCCATTGACCGAACAATAGATGTCCATATAACCATCCTGGTTTATATCTACAAAAGTGGTTCCTGAATACCAGCGCCCATCACCTAAAACTCCTGCGCTTTCTGAAATGTCCTCAAATTTTAAATCCCCTTTGTTTAAATATAGTTTGTTGGAAACCATATTTCCAATAAAAAAAATGTCTTCCAAGCCATCATTATTTATATCGCCTGTAGATACTCCTCCTCCCAAATACATATAGGGATTCGTGAAGTAATTGTACTTATGGGTTTCGGTCAGTTCATTATTAAAATCGATACCGGTTTCCGTTGTATTTAATTTGGTAAATAGGGTGGCGTGTTTTTTTTCGCAGGAAGAAACCAACACCATTAAAACAATGAAGTACAAAGCATTTTTCATCTTTTTTCGAATAAAATTAAGGAACTGTAAAAATAAGAATAACCCCGTATTTATCATACGGGGTTATTAGACTTATTTGTTAATATTTTAAATTAATTAACTAGTACCCTGGATTTTGGATTAGAGAAGGGTCTTTGTCGATTTCAGATTGCGCTATAGGCAAGAAATAAACTTTGTCTAACCATTGTCTATTTTCAAAAACGATATCGGTTGGTCTATACACATAGTCCCAAGTCGCAAAATCATGTCTATAATTGGTAACCGTTGTACCTGCCTTTTGTGTAGCCTGAATCAATATTTGCTGTACTTGCTTACCCAAAGATTGCGGACCTTCCAGCCATCGTTTCATATCAAAGAGCCGGGCGTCTTCATTCACCAACTCCTTGTCACGTTCTCTTCTGTACAATTCTTTAAGTGCAGCACCGGAATCCGTAACAGCTGGCAAACCATTTCTGAACCTTAGTTTGTTCAACCATAAGATAGCCTCGGCTTCATCACCTAATTCAATATTGGCCTCAATATAATTCAAAAGGATTTCCGAATGTCTTAAATATGGAGAATCTATCTTTTGAAGATCGTTTGGCCATGATGCCGGTTGAAAGGGATCAGAGAATTTTCTGAAATAGGTCCCTGTTCTTGAACCGTTCCAATCCTCAATAGGACCTTGACGCGTATCTACACCATTTTTAATGGTACCGTCCAAAAAGGTATAGTAACCAGTCTGTATTTCGTTGAAATTATCATGTACAACAACATCATCTGTTCTGTCTTTCCAAGGAGCACCATCATAAAGAATACTCGAATAGAAACGTGCTTCACGACCCACATAGGGAGCCGCTGCATGCGCAGGGTTGTTCCAATCGAATTTAGTTCCATCTGAAAAGGTGTATTTCTCAATCAAAGCTTCTGTAGGCGTTGTTCCAGCCCATTCGTGGTACCCATTAGGACCTTGGTTCAGCGCAAACATCCCAGGTCCTTGTGACCATCCGTCACCACCTTCATAGGTTCTTGAATCAAACCCAAACTCTTCTACTAAACGGCCCCAGATAAAATCAACATTATCATCGCCTTGAATCCACATGTCATCATAGTTTTGCATGGCCTCTTCTTGGGAAGCAGGAGCTGCATAGTCTAACTTATAGCCTGGGTGAGCATCCAATAGGGCTTTGGAAGCTGCTGCCGCCGCTTGCCATCTAGAAGCTTGAGATCCACCGGTAAACTGAACCAATTCTTTGTTGCCATAGGCAGCAATAGTTGATACCGAAGCTGACTTTGTCGCATCATACAAATCACTGGCCGAATGGGTCAATACCCTAGATTTCATGGCTAGAGCTGTAAGCTTGTGTGCCCTGGCCGGACTCACAGGAGCGCTATCCAATAAATTTATGGCTTGGTCTAAATCTGAAACAATCAGATTTATCGTTGCTTCAAATGAAGACCGTGGGCTGTTTGCCTCACTTTCAAGGTTCAAAGGTTCAGTCAATAGTACTAAACCTCCGTACTGTCTCATCAAATTGGTATAAAAATGGGCCCTCATAAAATAGGCTTCGCCCAACAGGCCATTCACAAAGTCCTGATCAAATCCACTTTCGTTGGCAGAAAGGTTTGAAATGGCTAGGTTAGCTCCACGAATGAAGCCATACAATGCACCCCAGTTGTCTAACCAGTCACGCCCTAAATAATTTCCTGCGGCTGTCATTTTCCCTTCCGTATAACCATCCACACCACGACCGGGGTGGGTAAAGACCGCATTATCCGTATAGGCATCTGAAGTTTCCTCCTCCGTAAGCGTTCCAGCCCATGTGCCTTGGTACAAATCAAGTACGGCAGCTTCGGCCAATTTTTTATCACTCCAAACGGCGTCTTCCGCAATTTCACTTAGCGGGGTCGTGTCCAAAAAATCTTCATTGCAACCTACCGCCATAAAAACGAATAGGAACAATGTTGTTAGTTTTAAAATACTTTTTCTCATCATAGTAATTTTTAAAAAGTTATTTGAAGTCCAAGGTTAAATGTCTGTAACGATGGGTAAGCACTACCATCAGTTTGTCTACCACCACTTACTCCGATTTGGGAACCACCTTGGTCAATACCATTGTTATTAAGTGTACCATTACCAATATCAAGAGTTTCAGGGTCAAATGGGAAGTCGGTAAAAGTCAAAAGGTTAGTGCCCGATGCTGAAATTCTAATGCTTTTGGCACCAATTCTGCCAGCAAGCTGCTCATCTAGGCTATAGCCAATTTCCAAAGTTTTTAAACGGATATAATCCCGAGTAAGAAGGTACCCGTCAGTCTGACCTGAATACCATTGGTCACCTCTATCAGCCAATCTTGGGTGAGAAGCATCGATATTGTCCAAAGACCAAGCTCTATCACGAACATCGCGTTGTACGTTGGCCAAGGTTCCTGACATAAAGGACCACTCATAGTTAGTATAGCCTCCGGCACCACCAGCCCAGTACATATTGAAATCGAAATTTTTATAGTTCAAGGCTGTGTTGATACCATATTGGGTATCTGCAAAAGCACTTCCGCCCGTTCGTTTTTTATCTGCATCGGTAATTCTACCATCGCCATCAAAATCAACCACTCGGGCATCTCCAGGTTTTAGAACAGGGGCAACCTCACTATAATCCAAGGACTCTGAATCGATTTCAGCTTGGGAACGGAATACACCATCAAATTGGTAAAGAAGAGGTCTTCCTATTTCTCCTCCTGTTTGTCTTTGCCATGGGCGATCAGCCAAAGTTGGTTCATCAAAGAAAATCAACTTGTTGTTCGAATCACTAAAGTTGACAGTTACACTATAGTTAAGTCCTGATTCGGTAGATCCGTTATACCCAATGGAAATATCGTACCCTTTGTTTTCAAATTCACCAATGTTCACATTTGGTGGTGTGATACCACTATAATCTGGTAAAGTTAAATTGGGTGTTGTTAAAATATCTTCTCTGGTGTTAACAAAATAATCAAAACCTAAGGATAATTTATTGTCCAACGCTTTCAAGTCAAACCCAATGTTCGTTGAGGTGGCCGTTTCCCAAGTAATATCTGGGTTTGCAACTTTGTTCTCATTGGCGGTCGTTACTATGCTCTCAAGGCTTGTAAAAGATAATTCATAAGAGGCGTTGAACTGATAGGCTTCAACCTGATCGTTCCCCATTTGTCCCCATGAACCTCTTAGTTTAAAAAAGTCTAACCAAGGAATACTTTCTTGGAAGAAAGATTCTTCGGACAGTACCCAACCGGCAGATGCTCCTGGGAAGAATCCAAATCGGTTGTCTTTTGGGAAAAGGTCGGATCCATCATATCGAAATAACAACTCCAGTAAATATTTGCTTTGATAGGTGTAATTTAGACGACCATAGTAGTTTAAACGAGCGTTCTCAAAAGCATTTCCTTGACTAAATTGCCCTTCCGTGCCACCAAAGTCCAATTGGGCAAGGTCGCTGGATAAGAAAAAGCGTTTAAAGGCCCTAGTGAAACTTTGTTGATTCTGCTCTTTGGTAATCCCTCCAAGAAGTTTGAAATAGTGTTCTCCGAATTCCTTTTCATAGGACGCGTTAAACGTAGCTGTGAAATCGGTTCGATCTGTAAGGTCTTCGGTCAAACTTGGATCCCCAGGACCCCTTTGAGCCGCAGTTAATCCAGAAGAATCTCTATTGACTCCATCCCAGGTGTATAATGTCCATGGTCTGTTCCAAAGTGAACGTTTATAGCTAAACCTATCATAGGATACATTACCTCTTAACTGCAACCCTTCAACTCCAGGAACCTTTAAAGTAAGGCCAATATTGCTTTGTGTATAGGTACGACTATTGTCTTGATAACCTGGTCCTTCGGTAACCCTAACCGCTGGGTTGTTCCCGTTTTCGATATCAGGGCCAAATTCGCCAGTTGGCCAATAGGCCGGAAACCAAGGATATTGCCGTATAAGGTCGCCAATAACATTTTCTCGCGTAGCGGTACGATTGTCTTCCTGTCGGCCGTATAGCCCTACATCCATTTTCAAATACTCGTTGATGTTGACGTCGAGATTCAAGCGTAAATCGTATTGTTCAAAACCCTTAGGAGCACCTACAAAGTTAATGGCCTGGGTCAAATGACCTAAAGAGGCCATATAACTAGCATCATCGGTACCTCCTGTAATTTGAATGTTTTGGCGTGCAATGGGGGCATCATTGATAGACAGTTCATCAAACCAATCCGTATCAGGATAAAGCCATTGATCGTTTCCTGCTTCTGTATTCGAGATTCTGTCATTACTAAAAGTTGGGTTTACAACCTCGCCATTGTCAGCACGTGTATAGGGTGCACCTCTACCTGCAAAGGCAGCATTCCACTCAGATGTTGGTAGTTTATATACGTTAAGTACATTTACCAAGTCCATATACTCAGCACCTTTCAACATACTAGGAAGTTCGGTGAAACTTTGAAATCCATAACTTGTGGTAAGTTTTACTTGTGCAGCTCCTTTTTTACCACGTTTGGTGGTAATCAGGATTACGCCATTCGCAGCTCGGGCACCATAAATGGCAGCCGAGGCATCTTTCAATACCGAGATACTTTCAATGTCGGCAGGGTTAATTCTATTAATTCCACCGGCTCGATTAGGAATCCCATCCACAACTATAAGGGCAGATGAATTTCTAAAGGTGTTCGTACCACGAATCCTGATAGCAGAATTGTCAGATCCAGGTTGGTTATCACCGGTATCGACAAATACACCGGCTATTTTTCCTGAAAGTGCCGAAGCAAGGTTCGGGGAAGATGATTTTTCTAGCTGTTCGCCAGAGGCAGTAGCCACAGAACCAGTCAAAGTCCCTTTTTTCTGGGTACCATACCCTACTACTACAACTTCATCCAAACTGGATACATCTTCTTGCATAGCCAGGTCTAAACTGGTTTGATTGTTAACGGCCAACACCATAGAACTAAATCCTATATAGCTAAACCGGAGGCTTGTATTGCCTTCAACTGAAATTGTATAGTTTCCGTCAAAATCAGTTACCGCTCCTTTGGTACCATCATTAACATCAACTATTGATACCCCTGGTAGGGGTTGGCCGTCTGAGGCGGCTGTGACAGTACCAGAAACGTTAATTTCCTGTGCCTGTACCGCTGAGATCAATAATCCACTAAAAAAGAAGATCATTGTTAAGAAAGCATATTTTCGAAAAATATGCTTCCTGCTAAATCTTGATTGGTGATTCATAAACTTAGGTTCTTTAGGTTGTTAGTTAATTAAATTAGCAAATCTTGTTTATCTGTAACACAATGTTAACCTTTTGCTAAAAAAAGGCTATGATACACTATGCTACAAAAGCCAAATATAAAATAAAATGTTAATTATAATAGTTAAACTAGTATATTTTTAACTTTAAATCGAGAAAAAGTGTGGAAATCTAATTTTCTGAAGAAAAGGACTACTATTGTTTTCTATAAATAAAATGATAGCACCTTAGAATTCATAATTCTGGGGTTGGGGTCTATAATTGCCTTGCTGGGTGGCGAAAGATAAATACTCTAAATATATTGTTATTGGCAAGATCAATTGACCGTAAAGCGCCTCACATTTGGTTCTCCTATATTAAATTGTATATTGTTCCAATCTAAAATGCAATACTGACCTATGCAGGTAATAAATAAAATCATTGTATTAAAACAAAACCCTAACCTTTCAAAGCATGAGCAATTGGTGCAAGGGGTCATTGATGCCATTGAGGAGAATGAACTGGCTGTTGGTGACCAACTTCCTTCTATAAATAATATGGTAGAAGAGATTGGCTTTGCAAGGAAAACCATTTTCAGGGCTTACGAAGAACTAAAGGAAAGGGGCCTTATTGAATCGAGAAAGTTAAAAGGATATTTTGTTATAAGCCAGGAGACGAACGTAACATTAAGAATGGCTTTAATGTTATTTGCATTTCAGAGTTTTCAGGAAGAATTTTATAATACGTTGCGCAGTGAAATGGGCAAACGGTATCAAATAGACGTTTTCTTTCATCATAATAACGTCTCAATTTTTGAGACCATAATGGCCAATATCAATGGCAAATATGGGATGTATGTAATCGCTCCCATTGAAAATGAAAAACTAAAACCCTTATTGAAAAGTATCACGCCCTCAAAGTTATTGTTGGTAGATAGGTACTTGCAGTTGGGTCCTGATTATTCATACATCTCCCAAGAGTTCGAAATGCCAATTTATGATTCATTGGTGCAACTATTGCCAGAGATAAGGAAATACAAAAAGTTCATCTTATTCTTTAGTGAAGAAACAGAACATTCCCCCATTGGAATCCAAAGGGCTTTTGAACGGTTTTTGGTCGAGTTTAGGGTTGATGGTGTTGTAAAGTATAATTATGATCCGGGAAGTGCTAAACCTGATTATTTATACTTTATCCTTAGCGATACCATTTTGTGGCAGGTACTTAGGGATTGTGTTCAGATGAATTACACCATTGGGAAAGATATAGGTATTCTTTCACAAGATGACAACGTGGCCAAAGAGTTTGTCTATGGGGGCATTACAACGATTTCTACTGATTTTAAGGAAATGGCCAAAAAAACTGCACGTCATATTAAGAATGGGGAAAAGACCCAAAAAATAATGCCTTCCAATTTAATGAAGCGTAAATCTCTTTGAAATTCCTTTTAGAAGTTTAAAAATAACTGGATATTCCTAAACTAAATCCTGCGGTCTTTGAAGGTGGATTACTCAGAATATCGCTCTGACTTGAATAACGATAGTTTAATCGTATAACGGTTTGTTGCGTAGGTCTAAAACTAATGGCCGGCATGATACTCCATAAATCTTCGCCAATATTTCCATAGGTTTCATTAAACCTTCCTACATTCCAATCAACATACTCTAAACGGCAAGACAGATTTACTACAGCTTTGTCCCAATCAAGGATTTTCCTTTTTAGGACTGGCTGAACAATATCTATGAACCCACCGTGCTGCTTATTTCCAAATTGCTGGGTAAAAGTGGCGGGGACATCTATTTTTACCCAGGCCCATTCTCCTGTGATAAAAGTGTTAAGCTTTGGTAAAGTAGTGTTGAAATCCACTGCAAAAACATTAAGACGTCTTTTTTTATCCAAGACTATTCCATCCTCTTCAAAAGTATTGTACACCCCTCCCATATATGATACACCAATTTCACCATAAGAATTGTTTAGCAAACCTAATTTGGCCGTAAAAAGAGTGTTCCCCTCTTCAAAGCGTTCTGAATTTTCCTTGGAGGCAGGTAAGAATGTTTTATTTTCAGGATTGTTTATTATGCTACTGTCGAACCCGCTAGAGAGGTACGTTTCGTACCCGAACATCCAATCTTTGGAATAATATTTGCCATATAGTCCAAAGCCCGCATTGCTCCACGTTGCGGATAACATTTGTGTTGCGGATATAGGTCGATCGGTAAACTCCCATTTAGGGCCATCGTGGTTTTGGTTGAATGCCCCAATTGGATTCATGATAATCCCCCCCCTCATATTGAGTAATGGTAACAACTCCACATCTATTGAAGCAAATTCAATGGCAATTTCCTTGCCCCCTTCCTCAAATTCTATTTCGGACAGAAATTTAATTTTTTTTGAAATAGTGGAAGCTACAAACAAAGTAAGCCTTCTTGCCTGAAACTGATGGCCTTCACTTATTCCATCAGTTCCCAAATGTTGCCAGTTCATTTCCATATACCCTCCTAAAGACACCGGGAATTTGCCTACATCTATAAACGGCCGGTTATATACGGCATCCATATTCATTCCTATAACTGTATCTTGTTGTACTTTTTTTAATAAAGTACTGTCAATTTGGGCAATTACAATGCCGTTCGAAAGCAGTATAAAAATTAAAAACTGTAACTGTTTTAAATTCATTTAAGGGATATTTTTAATTGTTGATTGTCAATAACTACAGGAAAAGTCCTTAAACCTGAACTTGCAGGACCGTTGGTGACATCTCCGTTATTTGCAAATGCACTGCCATGTGCCGGACATTGAAGTTTATCTCCAAATACCTGCAATTCCGTTCCTTGGTGTGTGCATCGCATTAACAGGGCCATGTATTCAGTTTGACTTAATCGATAAACGCAAATAGGATAGCGCAGGTTTTCATTTCTAGCTACGATATAAGGTCGATATTTAAGGCTATTTTTTTTTATGATTTGAAAGGCCGATACTGGAACGATCAGGTTTTCTCCATCAATGGGCGATGTTATTATTTTGGTACTGCTACAACTTTGAAGATTGAATAGTGCCCCAAATGCGGAAAATCCCATACAAGCACTTCCGCAGGTTTTTATAAATTCTTTCCGTTCCATTTATAAGGATTCTAAAAACTTCAACAAAGCACTCTGATCTGCTTGTTCAAGGTTGTCATACTGTGTTTTACTCCTAGATGCTTCTCCCCCGTGCAATAAAATGGCCTCTTCTATACTTTTGGCCCTTCCGTCGTGTAATAAGAAATACTCCCCGCCTTGTGAGTTGGGAGAAAGTCCCAAGCCCCAAAGTGGCGGTGTTCGCCACTCATAGGTTTCTGCGTTGCCTTCTGTATAGCCGTCGTCCAGTCCACTACCCATATCGTGTAATAGCAGGTCGGTGTAGGGATTAAATTGCATATTTGAAAGTACTGCAATAGAAGAATAACCGGTTTTTAAAGAAGGTCTATGGCAGCCCGTACAATTAATCTGATTAAAAATATTTTTTCCCTGTATAACTTCTGCATCATTTTGGTTTCTTGGTATGGGGGCCTTTAAGGTTTGTAAATAAAAAACTACGTCGTTAATGGTGTTTATATCTACTTCGGGCTCTACTTCTAATCCGGAAAAAACATCAATAGGAGCAAATACAGATGTTATGCCAATGTCTTGATTATACGCATTTACCGTCTGATGCATCAAATTATAGGCCGCTGCTTTTTTGCCAAATCTGTGAATGTATTTCCCATTTTGTACAATAGCATTTACAGTGGGAATAATATAAAGTGGTGGTTCGATCCAATTGGGTATTCCTGAAATTCCATCACCATCAGTATCATTAGGGTCTGCAATATCCAATAAGTCTGCATCTGAAACTAGTTCTAAAAAACCCAGACCTGTATTTGCTGGGGGTGTGAGTTTTGAGAATGTCGCACCCTCAGGAATCTGTTCAGGTTCAAACCCAGGCAATGCCCTATTCTGTTGTTGGGGTCCCCCTTGTTTTAAAAACATATTTGTTCCAGGTGCAGATTGCCCAAAGCGGGTCAGTGTGGTAAATGGATGGCCTTTCCCATCTCCGGCGTGGCAACTACCACAACTTGTGGCGACAAAAGTGGGTCCCAATCCGTTTTGAGAAGTAAAAACATCATCATTGAAAGCAATGTCGCCATCCAAAAATTGTTTTGATTCTGAATTGGAAAGTCCTTCTATAGGGCCGTCTAACAATTCTGATTCTTCAGGCCCCATGGGCTCAAATTTATCACACGCTACTAAGATCGAAATAAGGATCAGTGTAAAAGACAAAAAATATGTCGGAGACTTTTTCATTGCAATAAAAAATATTTTAGCAAAGGTAAATAAAAATTTAGACAAAACTAAAAATATGTTTTTACATATAAAAACGTATTTTTGTTTAAATTTAAAAATGCAATGACGCTTTCCGAGGAAGATTACATTAAGGTGATATATCATTTGGGAAAGAATGAAAATGCCACAGTATCTACAAATGCCATAGCTCAAAAAATGGAAACAAAGCCATCATCGGTTACCGATATGGTTCGAAAACTTTCAGAAAAGGGACTCGTTAATTATAAAAAATACAAGGGGGTGTCATTGACCGAAATTGGCACAAAAACGGCCTTAACCTTAGTACGTAAGCATCGTCTATGGGAGGTTTTTTTAGTTGAAAAGTTGAATTTTCCTTGGGATGAGGTACATGAGGTGGCAGAACAGCTTGAGCACATTAAAAGCGAAAAGCTTATTGATAAGCTCGATAAACATCTAGGCTACCCAGAAGTTGATCCACACGGTGATCCAATTCCCTCAAAAAATGGGGCGTTCAAGAAATCAATAAAAAAACTGATGAATGAAATTCCCATTGGTGCCAACGGGGTCTGTGTGGGGGTAAAAGATTCTTCTCCTCCTTTTTTAAAATTTCTTGACAAGAATGAAATTGCTCTGGGTGATAGTATTTTAATTCTCGACAAGGAAGAATTTGATGAATCCCTTCATATTAGAATCAATGGAAATGATATTCACATATCCAACCAGATAGCATCTAATCTTTATTTAAAAATAACCGAATAACCATGCAAGAGATCATAGATTATTTTGAGTCGATCAATCCTATTTTGGCAGCATTATACGCTACGCTTTTTACCTGGGGACTTACGGCAGCTGGGGCAGCTTTGGTCTTTCTGTTCAAGGGTATGAACCGAGCTGTTTTTGATGGTATGTTGGGGTTCACAGGAGGAGTTATGGTGGCTGCAAGTTTTTGGAGTCTCCTCGCCCCAGGTATCGAAATGAGTGCTGGTGAGGGTTTTGTTAAAGTCATACCTGCGGCTGTAGGGTTTTTATTAGGGGCTGCTTTTATCTTTGGACTTGACAAGATCTTGCCCCATTTACATATCAATTTTAGGGAAAGTGAAAAGGAAGGGATTAAGACCCCTTGGCATAAGACTACTTTGCTGACCTTGGCTATTACCATGCACAATATTCCTGAAGGTTTGGCGGTAGGTGTCTTATTTGGAGGGGTAGCTGCAGGTTTTGATGGAGCGACAATTGGTGGTGCGGTAGCCTTGGCTATAGGTATTGGATTACAGAATTTTCCTGAAGGTTTTGCTGTGGCTATGCCCTTACGGAGACAAGGATTGAGTAGAAGAAAAAGTTTTATGTATGGTCAGGCATCGGCTTTGGTAGAGCCTATTGCAGCGGTATTGGGGGCATGGGCCGTAATGACTTTTCAGCCTATCTTGCCTTATGCATTATCATTTGCTGCGGGTGCCATGATCTTTGTTGTGGTCGAGGAAGTAATACCTGAAACACAACAAGACAAGTATACCGACATCGCCACAATGGGCTTTATTGGTGGCTTTATTGTTATGATGATCTTGGATGTCGGATTAGGGTAAGCAACATATTACATATGTTGACCGAGTCAAACTGAAGCTTTCTCGATATTGATTGATGCTATTTTTCTCTTTGTTATAGTCCTTGTTATTGTTTAAGTTTAGCTATTGAACTTGTTTAAACGAGTTCATTAAAGTATATCCAGACTATGCAATTCAAAACTCTTTTTTCAGCGCTACTTCTTTTGTGTTCTTTTTTTAGTGGAATTTCCCAAAAGAAGAACCTATCGTATATGGATCTTTTTGATTTGCAATATGCATCTGATCCACAGATTTCCCCAAATGGCGAATGGGTCGTATATCGTAAAATGAGGATGGATGTCATGAAAGATAAGGCCGAGGGAAACCTCTGGATGCTTAAGACCGATGGCTCGAACCACCAAAAATTAACATCTAGAGAGGAGGGTGAATCTAGCCCGAGATGGTCCCCTAATGGCGACAGATTGGCATTTGTCAGTAATACCGATGAGGGATTGGAAATTTATATGTATTGGGTCAAATCAGGGAAAATCGCCAGGATTTCCCAACTTCCGTTTAGCCCTGGATCTTTGACGTGGTCTCCGAAGGGCAATCAATTGGCCTTTACTATGAATCGTGAGAAGAAACCTCCGGTAATTGTAAAAATGCCCAAAAAACCTGCTGGTGCCAAGTGGGCCGATGCTCCAAGAATCACCGACAGGGTTTATCATGAGGCAGATGGAAAGGGCTACATAGAACCAGGGTTTACCCATATTTTTGTAATTCCCTCGAACAGTGGTGCGCCGCGCCAAATAACTTCTGGAGATTTTCACCATAGGGGAAAATTATCGTGGTCACCTGGAGGGAGTCACATTTGTTTTTCAGCAAATCGCAATGAAGATTGGGAATACGATTTTAGAAATAGTGAAATCTATGCGGTCAATGTCCAAAATGGAGAAATTACTTCACTCACCACTAGGAAAGGACCAGACAGCAATCCTGCAGTTTCTCCCGACGGTAAACACATCGCATATATTGGTTTTGATGATAAAGTACAGACTTACCAAATTCACAAATTACAGATTATGAATTTGGATGGAAGCGATAAAAAGGTCATTTCAGGGAATCTTGACAGGAGTGTTTCGGACATTGTTTGGGACACTAAAAGTGAAGGACTTTATTTTTCCTATGATGATAAGGGTAATAGCAAAGTAGGGTACATAGGTCTAAATGGCAAAGTGACAAAAATTGTGGATGATATGGGAGGCACAACTATAGGTAGACCCTATGCCAGCGGTTCTTTCAGTATTTCTAGGAATGGAACCTTGGTGTTTACCAATACCAGACCGGATTATCCAGCTGAATTAGCCGTTTTAAAACAAAAAAGCAAATCCGTGGTCAAGATCACAGATTTAAACCAGGGGTTGTTGAATTATAGAAAGTTGGCCAAGGTTGAGGAAATTTGGTATACATCAAGTATAGACCAAAGAGACCTTCAAGGATGGTTGGTGTACCCCCCGGATTATGATGCCACAAAAAAGTATCCGTTTATGGTTGAAAACCACGGTGGGCCTATTTTGAATTATGGAGATCGGTTTTCAGTGGAAATGCAATTATACGCAGCGGCAGGGTATATCGTATTTTACCCTAATGCTAGAGGAAGTACGGGCTATGGGGAAGAGTTTGGCAATCTGCTTTACAATAATTATCCCGGAGAGGATTACAATGATGTCATGGATGGAGTCGATTATTGTATCAAAAAAGGTATTGCACATGAAAATCAATTATTCGTCACTGGAGGCAGTGCTGGAGGTATTATGACAGCCTGGATAATAGGAAAAAATAATAGGTTCGAGGCTGCAGTAGTTGCAAAACCCGTGATGAACTGGATAAGTAAAACACTGGTGGCCGATAATTACTTTGGCTATGC
>JAGLKG010000145.1 GCA_023141835.1 Maribacter sp.
TAGCTTAGATTCATTCATGAATGGCCAATGGTTATGAATAAATCCTGCATCAAGACCTGCTACTAAGGCACCCCAGACAATCTGCAAAACCAAAATAACAAGACCTATACCAATTAAGTTTCTAATCCTGGTATGCACGGTCTTATTTCGTTCTGGAAAAATAAGGTCTAAAGCAACCCAGAATGTAAAGGCAAATGTTATAAAAGCAGTAGCCAAATGTGCCGCCAATCTATAATGACTTACATCTGGCCTATCTACAAGTCCACTTTTCACCATATACCAACCCAAAAAGCCTTGGAAAGCCCCTAAAAATAACAATACTATGGATTTTTTGATTGTAAGCCTTGTGAGCTTCTTTTTAAACAGGAAATATAGAAATGGAAGTACAAAAACTAGGCCTATCGTCCTTCCAATAACCCTATGCAACCATTCCCAGAAATAGATGCTCTTGAAATCCTCTATTGTAAAATTGGTATTTATTTTTTGATATTCAGGATACTGTTTATATAAGTCGAACGCCTTTTCCCATTCCAATTCATTCAAAGGAGGGATAGTGCCACTAAGCAATTTATAGTTGGAGATTGACAGGCCGGAATGGGTAAGTCTTGTTATTCCCCCGACAAGAACCATAATGAATATTAGTAGACAACCTGCTAAAAGCCAATATACTACTATCTTGTTATCTTTCATTTTCAGATATTTTTAGACCCAATTGCTTTCCTTTGGCTACCATATAACGATAAGCACTGTTATATTCATTAGGGATTTCCCCTTCCAGTATCGCTTCTTTAATGGCCGATTTGATCAATCCAATTTCTCTTGAAGGTTTTAAATTGAATGCCTTCATTATTTCTTCGCCAGAAATTGGAGGTTGAAAGTTTCGTATGTGGTCACGTTCCTCTACTTCAATTATTTTTTGACGAACGATTTTGAAATTGTTCTTGTACGTGTTCTGTTTTCTAGGGTTCTTGGTGGTAATATCAGCTTCGCACAAAGTCATAAGGTCATCAACGAAATCCCCGGCATCAAAAATTAATCTTCTCACCGCGGAGTCGGTCGCATAATCTTCGGAAAGGACAATAGGTCTTGAGCTCATCAATACCATTTTTTGTACGAACTTCATTTTATCGTTCAAAGGCATTCGTAATCTTTTGAAAAGTGTATAGACCATTTTTGAACCTACAAATTCATGCCCGTGAAATGTCCACCCTATTTTTTTGTGGAATTTTTTGGTGGGGGCTTTTCCCATGTCATGTAATAAAGCGGCCCATCGGAGCCACAGGTTTTCAGTAGTTTTCGAAATATTGTCGACTACCTCAAGGGTGTGCCAAAAATTATCTTTATGCCTCTGGCCCTCAATCTCCTCGATGCCCTCAAGAGCCATAAGTTCAGGCAGTATGTAATTCAGTACCCCTGTTTTATGAAGAAGGGCAAACCCAATAGAAGGTTTTTCGCTTTGTAATATTTTATGAAGCTCATCTACAATACGCTCTTTGGAAACTATTTTAATACGTTCCTTATTCTCGGTAATGGCCTGTAGAGATTTTAATTCGATCGTAAAGCCAAGTTGAGTTGCAAACCTAATGGCCCTCATCATCCGCAAGGGGTCATCAGAATATGTTACTCCTGGCTCCAATGGGGTTCGTATGATTTTTTTTCCAAGATCCTGAACTCCGTCGAATGGATCCAATAATTCCCCGAAATTTCTTTTGCAAAGCGAAAATGCTAGGGCATTGATCGTAAAATCCCTCCTTTTTTGATCATCTTCAAGCGAACCGTTTTCAACAACTGGCTTTCTGCTATCCCGATTGTAACTTTCTTTTCTTGCCCCAACGAATTCCAGCTCAAGATCATTATGTTTGATCATGGCCGTTCCAAAATTCTTAAAAATGGATATTTTTGGATTTCCTGGAAGTTTAGATGCCACACTTTTTGCCAACTCAATTCCACTACCTACGGCCACAACATCAATATCTTTGGGCATCCCTCTTTGAAGGAGGTAATCGCGCACAAAACCACCTATAACAAAGCAGTCGACCGAAAGTTCGTCGGCAGCCTCTGCCAATATTGAAAAAATAGGGTCTTGAAGTGCTTTCTTTTGGTTTTCTGGCATTATTATTCGCGAATCACCTTTACAATACCATCGTTACTCAATTTGATGATAGAGGAGGAAGTTCCATTTTTTTTATCGTGCTGCAAATTTACGATATAGTCAACACCTTTTAAAATAACATTGCTGATTTCGTGAAAGCCATCAGGGGTAGGCTCCCCAGTTACATTGGCTGAAGTTGAAATTATGGGTTTTTTGAATTTGTTGATCAAATACTGGCAAAATATATCCGAAGCTACCCGAATGGCCATAGTTTTGTTTTGACCAGTGGCATTTTGGGCAATCCCATTTGGATTGTCATAAATTATAGTTGTTGGTTTGGTGGCCAAATCCAAAATATCATAGGCGACATCAGGGACTTTTTCCACATACCTTTCCAGCATGGCATCATTTGCAACCAAACAAATCAGTGCCTGACTGTCCTGTCTACGCTTCAGCTCAAATACTGTTTTAACGGCTTCTTCGTTGGTAGCATCACAGCCGATACCCCAT
Source organism: Maribacter sp. (assembly GCA_023141835.1). Taxonomy (GTDB): domain Bacteria; phylum Bacteroidota; class Bacteroidia; order Flavobacteriales; family Flavobacteriaceae; genus Maribacter_A. Next base: position 2,603 of record JAGLKG010000145.1, read on the forward strand.
ACGGTATCCGTTGGGTAAAGAATCAATCCTCCTTTGGAGAGGATGTCAATGCAGTTATTGATTTCGACTGTTTGATCATTCATGGCTCCTTAGGTTTGTCCAATAATCGGAGACGTTTCAATTCTTTATATCTCGAATATACACCCAAAGCATTTAGATAGCAGATGGTAACACCTTTTTTACCATCTAAAATGCCTAACCTAAATATATAGTGCTTTAGAAATCTGTACAACGGTCTAAATACAAAATGATAGGGATAAGCCCTTTTACCTTTTTTATATTCTTCGATGGCCTTCATTTGGCCATATTTGACCATTTTGCCTTTGTAGTCCTCATAACTTCTGTAAGAGTAGTGGATCAATCTGTTTTTCAATACACCAGATTCACCTTTGACTATAAGCGTTTCATGAACAATCCGTTCTTCATCAAAATGGACTTTATTCTTTCTAAAAAGGCGATAGTTTTTATCGTTTTGCCATCCACTAAATCTTAATACTTTGTTTTTGAACATGAAAGTACGCAAAAACATATAGGCGACAATATCCGGACTTTTGGCATTGACTGTCTTTAGGATTTCATTTTTTAATCTATCGGTCAGACGTTCATCAGCATCCATAAACAAAATCCAATCATTTGTCGCTTGCGCCATGGCAAATGACTTTTGGTCCGTATAGTTCTTGAATTCCCTTTGAATCAGTTTTACATTTGGAAACTCCTTGACTTTTTCAACGGTTTTATCCGTGCTAAATGAGTCTATGACAATAATCTCATCGGCAAACCCTATGTTCTCTAAGACAGGAACGATATTATTGGCCTCATTATAAGTTATAAGAAGGGTCGTGATTTTATTTTTTTTGTTTCCATCCCAAACATTCAAAACCGGCTTTCCGAAAATCGCTTGGATCTTCAACTTTCGAGCAGTAGATAATTTCCTGCTATTTGGAACACCATTTGTTGTAATATGGTAGGCTACGGCCTCGAGCATTCTGTGTGCTGATTTTCCATCTTTATAGGGATGGAATTGCTGATTAATCAAGTCTCGTTGCTCAGCGAAAGGATCGTTGTTCAGATTATCAAGAACCCTTTCTGGAAGGTTGGAATAGGAGATTGAATTATCCCATTGAATATTTTCAGCAATGTTCTTAAACGAAATCACAGGTTTATCTAACAGGAGAAATTCATAGATAACGGAAGAGGTATCACTAATTAAAATATCAGCTTGAAGCAGAAATTTGACGATGTTTTTCTCCTCTTGAAAAATAATATTTGGTATACGTTCGGACAATTTCCTGTAATTGATAATCCAATCCCTGTCCATTAGATCATGGAACTTAATGTAAATAAGAAATCCGGTCTTAAGTGCCAATTTTTCTATCTCCTCCAGCAAAAATGGTGCAGATGTTAAGCTTGGGGAGAAGGTAGGGGCATAAAGAACCAAGGTATCCGTTTTATATGTCTTGAGTATTTCGTCTTTTTCAAGATTGAAAGTATTTAGATTTTTACTAAATATATCCAATTTGGACCAACCGGTTTCCACTACATCAAAATCATTGTACTTTGCCTTGAGTTCCTTGAATTTTTTAGTGAAATAGGGTCCCTGTGTTAAGTATAGGTCAAAGTAGTGCCGTATTCTAAAATGTCCTTTTTTCTCTCCTGCAAGACCATGGAATATCTGAATTTTAACCCCCTTTAGATAATAAGGTACTTCATTGCCCGGAACAAATATCATATCGCCACCAAATAGCTGTAAATCAAGAATACTTGTCGTGAAACTTTCCTTTTTATTGGGAAAAATCTCCAGTAATTTTCTTGGGATATACCATAGGAATTCGTGAGATCCAGACTTCAATACATCTCGAATAG
>JAGLKG010000146.1 GCA_023141835.1 Maribacter sp.
ATTATTTAATGGGAAAAATTTAGACGGATGGTATACCTTTCTACAAAATCGTGGCCGCGACAATGACCCAAAGAAAGTCTTTACGGTCCAAGACGGGACGATACGAATCTCTGGAGAAGAATGGGGGTGTATTACCACTGATAATGAATATAAAGAGTATAGGCTTATCACAGAATTTAAATGGGGTAAGGCAACCCACGCACCTAGGGTGGAAAATGCAAGAGATAGTGGTATTTTATTGCACTCACAAGGAGAGGACGGTAGTAAGCAAGGAATATGGATGACCTCCATAGAATGCCAAATAATTGAAGGAGGTACCGGCGATTTTATTGTGGTGGGCGATGGGAGTGATACATTTGAAATTACATGTGCCGTGGCAAAGGAAAAACAAGGGAGTTCATTTGTTTTTCAACCTAACGGCCGTAAGGTGACAATAAATGAAAATCGAATCAACTGGTTTGGTCGTGATCCAAATTGGAGGGATGTGATCGATTTTAAGGGCATAAATGATGTTGAAAAACCAGTGGGGGAATGGAACCTTTTGGAATGTGAGGTCAAAGGTGATGAAATCACTATTTTTCTTAACGGGACCTTGGTAAATAAAGCAACCAATGTAAAGCCTTCTAAAGGACGCATCCAAATACAATCTGAAGCAGCTGAAATCTTTTTTAGACGTGTAGAACTCATACCATTATCAAAATGACAATGCAGAATTACTCAAAAGTTCTTTATTGCACCGATAAACTATATCTCCGTTTGAAGACATACACCTTGAATAGAGATCCTGGACGCAACTATCAACCCTATTGTCGATAGGCTCTGTAAATGGAAACTATGCAGCGCATAACGTTCGAACAAACAATATCAAATAAGTATGAAAGCGATTGAAAAAAAAATCCTGGTTACTGGAGCCACCGGAAAGGTAGGACAGGCTTTTATCAACACCTTTTTGGGTGACCCAAAACAAAAAGGAACCCTAAGAGCCCTCTGTCATCAGCGCAGTTTAACCCCCAATGACCGTTTGGAGGTTATCTATGGTTCAATATCAGACAGGCCAACTGTACAAAAAGCCATGAAGGATATCACTCATGTGGTCCACTTGGCCACCACTAAGGAAGATTCTGAAACAATTATGGATGTTGCGATAAAGGGATTATTCTGGCTACTGGAAAGTTGTAGGAATGCCAGTGGTTTCAAACGTTTTATATTGATTGGTGGAGATGCATCCTTGGGACATTATTTTTATCCGTACAAAAACCCGATCAATGAGCAGCAGGCCCATGCCGCCTATCCTGGATGTTATGCATTGTCAAAAGTGCTTGAGGAAACCATGCTGCAACAATATTATGTGCAATACAACCTTGATGGCACATGTCTTCGTGCTCCTTGGATAATGCAAGGGGAAGATTTAAAGAAGCACCTTACGTTTGGGAAACAGGTATTTGGTGTACCTGTATGGCACAAAATGATTGAGGCCCAAACCGCGTTGGAATATCAAAAAGAGAATATCATTCCTCTCATGCTCGATGTAAATGGAAACCCAATGCAAAGGAATATTGTGCATCTGAACGACCTTGTTTCCGCTATATGCATCTCCTTGGACCACATCGAGGCAAGACAGCAAACCTTCAATATATCCATGGATGAGCCATTTAATTATGGGAAAGCAGCCGATTATCTTTTAAAAACTTGTACGATCAAATCGGTAAAGATGGAAACGAAATACCATTCTACCTGGCTTGATAACAATAAAGCAAGGTTTTTACTTGGATGGCGGCCAGAATACGGATTAGAGCAAATGATAGATGAGGCTTGGGGGAATACCTCCTTATGATACTTTAGGGTCATTTAAGGATGGTGTACGTTAACCTCAAGCACGATTCTTGGGTTTTTTTGGTAACTTCGAAATTCATCTTCTATGGAATACATTCAGAACACTTAAGCCATTGTAAATAATGGAGATGTGATTCTTGAGAAGAATTAAACGTTCAAAAAACGATGAGCAAGATTCACCGATCATATAAAAAAAGATGGGGTCATAAAGAAGACTTTAAGGTGAAGTATAGATTTTATTCCTTTGAGGAAGGTGGCAGAAAAACAATTCCGCATCAAGGTATTCAATAAGATTTTTGGTATGCGTATGATAAGCATGAAATGGAGGGTATTGCAAAAATGTGGATATTAAGTAAAGAAGTACGTTCGTACCATCAAAATCGAATCAAGATAGAAACAATTGGTTATTTTATGGAAGAATCTAGAAGAACAGCAAAATGCGAGGTAATAGAAATTGTAGGATCAATGACAAACCAAGCAAAGTTCAAATAAAGGATTATTGCCAATGGCATATATTAACAGATTCTTATCAATTTAAAATTCAGGATTAACCTTATCACTATTTATCTTTGGATAGATATAAACTTAACACTTAGAAAAATGAAAGCTTTAAAACATTATATCACACTGCTAATGATGTTGATAGTTTGTGGAGCAATGTCACAGACAAAAAAGGATAAAAAAATCATGCAAGATGCTGATAAAGCAAAAAAGGCATTGATAAAAGCGGATTCTGGACTAAAAAGATTCTTCAACGAATCTGCAGGATACGTAATCTTTCCTAATGTTGGAAAAGGCGGATTTATAATAGGAGCTGCCTCAGGGAACGGCGTAGTCTATGAAGACGGTGCAGCTAAGGGAATGGCAGATCTTAAAAAATTAAATATAGGCTTTCAAGCTGGTGGACAATCCATTATTGAAGCACTCTTTTTTGAGACCAATGAAGACCTTGAGGATTTTAAAGATGGTGATTTCGCTTTTTCCGCTGAAGCTTCGGCCGTAGCGGTAAAATCAGGAATAGCACTAAATGCCAAATACAAAGATGGGGTGGCCGTGTTCGCCCTACCCAAAGCTGGCCTAATGGCCGACGCCTCTGTAGGTGGTCAAAAATTTAGTTATCACCCATTTTAATGGGTTCATTTGCCCAAAGTTCAAAAAAACGATTAAAACTGATTGGAATAAACCGTATGACTATGGATAAAAAAGATGAACCAAAAATTGAAGTTATCTCTGCTTCTCTACATCAACCTACCATTAATTGGCAACAAGTGCTTTCCGATATTATTTCTTGTTTTGGTTGCGCAACTGGTACAATTCATTTTCTGGAGGCAAAAACATCAGTATTGAAATTACAAGCACAAATTGGCATTCCAACTTTTTTAATTCCTAAATTATCGGAGATTCCCATAGGAAAAGGAATGGCCGGCATTGCAGCCGAACGGCGCCAACCGGTGGAAATGTGCAACCTACAAACCGATAGTTCGGGAGTGGCCCGTCCAGCGGCCAAGGAAACAAAGGTAGAAGGTTCAATTGTGGTCCCAATGATCCTTAATGACATCTTATATGGAACGTTGGGTATTGCAAAACCCGTTCCCTATGATTTTACCGAAGAAGAGATAAATGATCTTTTAAAAATCGGTGAAGAAATGAGTCGGTTTATCCGCACCAACTTAGCGTAACTTATGTAGCCGTCGTAGAAGCTTTTGATTTTGAAACACAGTATTAGGAATCAATGATCCGCACTAAAGGAAGATTTGATATCTTAGGGAAAGTTCAAATAAAGGATTGATTTTTGCTAGGGAACGAAACAAAAAACATAACTAATCATTAAATAATACCATTATGGGAAAAGGTCAAGACGCAAAGAA
>JAGLKG010000147.1 GCA_023141835.1 Maribacter sp.
ATTGGTTGGAGTAGAATCGTTGATGGGAATTTAACGACTTTTGGTGTTTCCGGTAAGTTGTACAATAACAATTTAATACCTTATGATAGGGCCACGAACAGTAATTGGTCACAAGTTGGGCTGCAATGTATCAATGGAAGTTTGATAGGTCAAAGACCTGATTTAGTGACAGTGCTTGAAACTACATGGGGTGTATGGAAAACCATGTACCCCCAAACGAAGGTAATGACTACCAATACGGGTTTCGCTAGAAATTATGGTCTTTATCCTTACGGAGATTACAGAACCAATAATTCGTATCTCATATTTCCTTTGACCAAGATTGACAATCGTATTCCGGCCAAAGAACGTGTTCATTCCATTATTAATGTGGATAAGGCCAAAGTCTATACGTTCAATGCTTTTGGGAATGGCAATACATTGAGGGATATATACAATGGAAACGATATCTTATTGGTTGGTGATAATAACACTATTGTTTCGTTTGAATTGGATGCTGCCAATGGTCAATTGGAATTCACGTATGATTATAATGGCTCTGAAGGTTTTTTTAAGGATAACGAAGGTACTATTTGGAATGTTTTCGGTGAGGCGATTTCCGGTCCTGGAATGGGCGGTCAATTAAAAGCTACTCCGTCTTTTATAGCGTATTGGTTTTCTATCGGTGCATTTTATCCTAACGCACAAATTTATGAATAATGACCTCCTGAAATCAAAAACGTATGAAAACGAAAATTTCATTGATATTATTTTGCTTGTTTCTTTTAGTTTCCTGCAGTAGTACTGATGTTTCGGAAGATCAAGAAAACCAATCGCCCAATAATGGTGGGTCAATCAGTGAATGGTTGTACCCAATATCGGAAATCCGGGACGGTGGCCCTGGCGTAGATGGTATACCATCTATTGATTCTCCAATTTTTGTTGGTGCAGATATGGCCCCTTCAATCTTAAGTGATGATTTATTGGTTATTGGAATTAAGATCGGTGAGGATGTAAGAGCTTATCCACATTATATTTTAGATTGGCATGAGATCGTCAATGACTATGTCAATGGAGTTGAGGTTGCAGTAACTCTTTGTCCATTAACGGGCACTTCTATTGGATGGAATAGAATAGTGGGTGGTAAAAGAACAACCTTTGGTGTTTCAGGATTGCTCTATAACAATAACCTTCTTCCATATGATAGAACAACGAATAGTTTATGGTCACAATTGGGGTTACTATGTATTACCGGCAGTCTAATAGGTCAAAGACCAGAATTGGTTACCGTATTGGAAACTACCTGGGGGGTGTGGAAAACCATGTACCCACAAACCAGTGTATTGACGACTGAGACAGGATTTGATAGGAATTATGGAGTTTATCCATACGGAGACTATAGGACCAATAATTCGTTTTTGATTTATCCTTTAACCACTGAAGATAACCGTATTCCTGCTAAGGAACGTGTTCATTCGATTATTGATGATAATGAAGCCAAAGTCTATAAATTCGGTGCCATTGGAAATGGAAACACGATTAAGGACATATATAAGGGTAGGGAGATACTATTGGTTGGGGATAACAATACTATTGTTTCATTTGAGTTGGATGCTTCTAGCAGTCAGCTTGAATTTGAATACGATTACAATGGTTCAGAAGGATTTTTCAAGGATAATGAAGGTACGGTGTGGAATGTTTTCGGTGAGGCGATTTCTGGCCCTGGTTTGCGTAATCGACTAAAACCAACTACGTCTTTTATCGCCTATTGGTTTTCGATTGGGGCTTTTTATCCCAATGCTGAAATCTATGAATAAGGGTTAAAATAAAGGAGCCTCCCAACTTAACTGTAGAGAGGCTCCTTTTATTCAACATATTAGCCATGCAGGCTTATTAATGCATATTACATCATTCCTGGCATTCCGCCACCGCCGCCCATTGGAGGCATTGCTGGTGCATCTTCCTTAATATCGGTCAATGCACATTCGGTAGTTAAGATCATACCGGCAACAGAAGCGGCATTTTCCAATGCAATTCTTGTCACTTTTGTCGGATCAATGATACCCGCTTTGAACATTTCAACATATGTTTCAGATTTGGCATCAAAACCAAAGTCACCTTTACCATCTTGAACTTTGGCCACAACAACAGAGCCTTCACCACCAGCATTTTCAACAATAGTCCTTAATGGTGACTCAATTGCCCTTGCAACAATTTGTAAACCTGTTTCCTCATCTGCATTTTCAGGCTTCACTTTAGAAAGCGCACCTTTAGCACGAATAAAAGCAACTCCTCCACCAGCAACAATACCTTCTTCAACAGCAGCTCTAGTTGCATGTAATGCATCGTCAACTCTATCTTTTTTCTCTTTCATTTCAACCTCAGAAGCAGCACCAACATAAAGAACAGCTACTCCACCAGCCAATTTGGCCAAACGTTCTTGTAGTTTTTCCTTATCATAATCAGAAGTGGTAGTTTCTATTTGAGATTTTATTTGGTTTACTCTAGTCTTGATATCTTTGGCTACTCCACCACCATTAACAATAGTTGTGTTGTCTTTATCAATTGTGATTTTTTCACAAGTACCCAACATATCAATCGTCGTGTTGTCTAAAGAAAAACCTCTTTCTTCTGAAATAACGGTTCCTTTAGTCAAGATAGCAATATCTTCTAGCATCGCCTTTCTTCTGTCACCAAAACCAGGTGCTTTTACAGCAGCGATTTTCAAAGATCCTCTTAATTTATTTACAACCAAAGTAGCCAATGCTTCACCGTCTACGTCTTCAGCAATAATTAAAAGAGGTTTTCCCGATTGGGCTACAGGTTCCAATACTGGGAGAAGATCTTTCATTGAAGAGATTTTCTTGTCGAATAAAAGAATGTAAGGATTCTCTAAATCAGCAATCATTTTCTCTGAGTCGGTAACAAAATAGGGAGATAAATATCCTCGGTCAAATTGCATACCTTCAACAATATCCACATAAGTTTCCGTACCCTTGGCTTCTTCGACAGTGATTACACCTTCTTTACCTACCTTCCCAAAAGCTTGGGCAATCAATTCACCAATTGATTTATCATTGTTGGAAGAAATAGAAGCAACTTGCTCAATTTTTTCAGAAGAATTACCTACATGCTTTGATTGTTTTGTTAAGTCAGAGACAATGGCTTCAACGGCTTTGTCAATACCTCTTTTTAAATCCATAGGATTTGCCCCGGCAGCAACGTTCTTCAATCCTTCTTTAACGATAGACTGCGCAAGAACAGTAGCTGTAGTAGTACCATCACCGGCAAGGTCATTGGTTTTGGAAGCAACTTCTTTTACCATCTGGGCACCCATGTTCTCCAATGCATCTACCAACTCAATCTCCTTGGCTACAGTAACACCATCTTTGGTCACTGCAGGAGCGCCAAAAGACTTACTAATGATTACGTTTCTTCCCTTAGGACCCAAGGTTACTTTTACCGCATTGGCCAAGGCATCAACCCCTCTTCTAAGGCCATCGCGAGCTTCTATATCAAATTTTATATCTTTTGCCATAATTTATTATTTGTCATTCCCGCGGCTGCGAGAATCTGATTATGATTAATTGTTACTATTGTTCTTTTTAGATTCCCTTGAACATAGGGAATAAAAGGTATTGATTATATGATTGCTAAAACGTCGCTTTCCCTCATCATAAGGTAGTCAGTACCTTCTAATTTCAATTCAGTGCCGGCATACTTGCCGTAAAGAACGGTGTCACCTACTTTAACAGTAATTTGATCATCTTTTGTTCCAGGACCTACGGCCACAACTTTTCCTTTTTGTGGTTTTTCTTTTGCAGTATCAGGAATGTAGATACCAGATGCAGTTTTGGTTTCTGCTGCCATTGGTTCTATAAGAACTCTATCTGCCAATGGTTTAATGCTAACTTTAGCCATATTAAATAGTTTTAAATTGATTTTTATTTTACTCGATTAATTAGACAGAAATTATGCCATTTCCTAAAAACTGACATATTGTAAAACAAAAATGCCAGCTTGTCATTCAGGCTGGCATTTTATTATAATTTACAGGCATGGATTATTGACCGTCGGTAGTATTGTCTGTGTTTGTTGCAGGTGCTGGAATTTCCTCAGGAACTGCTTCTGGAACAGTTTCCTCTATGTCATCTCCTTGAAGCAGTTTGGAATCTGAGTCACCGAAGCTCCCTTTTAAGGCAATATTCGATGCTAGAATCAAAACAATCAAAAGACCGGCCAATGTCCATGTGCTTTTATCCAAAAAGTCACCGGTCTTCTTTACACCTCCCACTATCTGGCTGCCACCGCCTCCAAAGGAAGATGATAATCCACCGCCTTTAGGATTTTGAACCATTATCACCAATATCAATAGGAAACAAACTACGATTATGAGAATCACGAAAATTGAAAATGTACTCATTATTAGGTATTTTCTTGTTGTATTTTTTTCACCGCTTTTATACGGTCTGCAAAGAAACCACTTTTTTCCGGATATTTCAAACTTAAAATTTTGTAGGCCTGAATGGCTTTTTTGTACTTTTTTTGCTCTAAATAAACCTTTGCCAATGTTTCTGTCATCAACTCATCCTTGTCGAGTTTCAATGATTCCCTTATATCTATTTTGAAAGCTTTTTGTGCAGCCGGGACTATTTTGGGATTATTCTCAATAAATCTATCAATGAGCTCGAATTTTTTCTTTTTTAAGTCCTCTTTTTTCAAAGGGGGGTCATTGTTGGTATCAGAAACGCCTTCTTTCTTTGAACTAGGGTTTCGTTGAATGGGTTTATATGATGTCAATTGAAGCCATTCGCTAAAAGAATGCTTTTCGTGTTTGGTAAATGGCAGGGGTTTGCCAATTTCCAGCTCTTTTTCGGCCTTCTTTTTTTCCTTGGCAAATGCTTTATCAATTCTCGGATCTTTTGACTTAAAGAGCTTAGGGTTTAATATTTGGTTGGCATCCTTTAGATCTTGAGGCAAGGGTTTATCTTCTGACACTTCAATAAAGGAAATGCTTTTTTTGTGTACGGGTTCAGCTTCATTGGATGTGACATCATGTTCTGGTGAAGGCGACACCCTTCCTGAAATTGAATTGGCTATGGAGTTCTGTAAGAAATCCTTTGAGGTGATAAAATCAAAAAGAATATCGCGATCTGTCGTATAGGCCGCGGTTGTTTTTAAAGCACTGTTATATTTGAAACTATTGAGATTTCGTAAGCCCTTTAATTGAAGAGCCCTCGCGGCCTGAAAATAGGGATACTCTTCCAGTATATCTTCCAATTGTTTCGTCTGTATTGGAGTAACAACCTTTTCAGGGTTTTGTAATAAGTATGTAAAATCCTGGACGTTCATATCTGATTACCAATCTGCAAGTGATTCATTGAAAATATCCTGCGTTATTCGCTCAAAAATAATTTCATGTGCCTCAGACTTTACGGAAGACAATTGCGCGTTTGCCGGATAGTCATAAAAGAACGAGAAACGCCTTTCAAAATCTGCATCTTCCTTGGTTTTGTTATAGAACCGTACGGCAATGCCTATAGAAAGTCTATTTTGAGCAGCGGTTTGTTGAGCGGTGGCACTCATTGGTGAAATTCGGTATTCAACGATTTCACCTTCATAAACCAAATCTCCATTCGAAGGTGTTAAGTCTAAACTGGACTGATTTAAGATCCGGTCTTGTAATGCCAATGTAAAATCCCTATCCATTCCGGGTTCAAACGTTGAGCCTGGGCTTTGTGTTGCGTAGTTCTGAAAATAATTTACCTGAAAGGTCACCGCTGTGCCCACATTGCCTCCTGTGAAGTTGTAAATGCCACAACTGACCAGCGAAGTAAACACGGTCAGCACCAATAATGATTTTTTAATGTTTGGCATAATTAGAGATCGTACTGTTTTATTTTACGGTAAAGGGTGCGTTCGGATATACCCAATTCAGCTGCTGCTGCTTTTCGTTTTCCTCGGTTTCTTTCCAAGGATTTTTTAATCAATTCCACTTCCTTTTCCTGTAAAGATAGGGTTTCTTCCTCTTCTATTTCCTCCGCAAAGTGGTACTTGTCCTCCTGTGGGGTCTGGTAGGTTGTTGTCTCTATTTGTTGTTGGGGCTCGGGGAGTTGTAAAACTTTCAATGATGCTTCCTCCTCCTGCATTTTCTCACCGTTACCCCCGTAGATTTTTTGAATCAATCCTTCGTTTTCCTCTTGGACTTTCTGGGTGTCATTGTTTTTCAATAATTCCAAGGTCAGTTTTTTCAGGTCTGTTAAATCCCCTTTCATATCAAACAAAACCTTATAGAGAATTTCGCGTTCATTACTAAAATCACTTTCACTCTTCTCGACTATAGCCGGTAAATTGGTATTTCCAGCATTTGGTAAATAACTGTTCAAAGTGGGTAAAGAGATGTTCCTTTCTTTCTCCAAAACAGAAACCTGTTCAGCCATATTCCTAAGCTGTCTTATATTTCCTGGCCATCGGTATTTAAGTAGCAGTTGAATAGCATCATTCTGCAAGCGGATTGTCGGCATTTTATATTTCTGACCAAAGTCAGAGGCGAACTTTCGAAATAGTAAATGAATATCCTCTTTGCGTTCACGTAATGGTGGAATATTGATGTCAACGGTACTTAGCCTATAATAAAGGTCTTCCCTGAATTTCCCTTTTTTAATAGCTTCTATCACGTTCATATTGGTTGCCGCAACAATACGAACATTGGTTTTTTGAACCTGGGAAGATCCAACTTTTAAGAATTCACCATTTTCCAAAACACGTAACAGACGTACTTGAGTGGTTAAAGGCAACTCGCCCACTTCATCAAGGAAGATGGTGCCGCCATCAGCAACTTCAAAATAACCACTACGGGTTGCCGTGGCTCCAGTGAAGGCACCTTTTTCATGTCCAAAGAGCTCACTGTCTATTGTGCCTTCCGGAATCGCCCCACAGTTGACCGCAATATACTTTGCATGCTTCCTAAATGATAGGGAATGGATTATTTTGGGAATTGATTCTTTCCCTACACCACTCTCCCCTGTCACCAATACAGAAATATCGGTAGGGGCCACTTGAACAGCTTTTTCTAAAGCCCGGTTAAGTTTTGGGTCGTTTCCTATAATCTCGAAACGCTGTTTTATTGATTGTAAACCTTCCATTTTAGTATCTGGCTATTGTGGATTTTTGAATATTGTCTAATTACCTTCACTAAGGCCAATGGCCTTCCCGATTAGGGTAGCAGAAGTACAGTCATCCATCCTGACTTTTACAAAATCTCCTACCTTATAATTTTCCTTGGGAAAAACCGCGACTATATTTTGCGAATTGCGGCCCATCCATTGAGCGTCGTCTTTTTTTGAGGGGCCTTCGATCAATATTTCTTCGGTCTTTCCCAAGTGTTGCTCAGTTTTGTATTTACAGTGTTCACGCTGCAAAGCGATAATTTCTGAAAGCCTTCTTTGTTTTGTTTTTTCAGGAATATCATCTTCCATTTTTCTTTCAGCTAGGGTTCCAGGACGTTCTGAATACGAATACATATAACCATAATCATATTTGATATAGTCCAAGACGGCCAAAGTCTCTAGGTGGTCTTTTTCATTTTCACTAGGGAAACCAGAAATCATGTCATGGGAAATAGCACAGTCTGGAATTATCTTTTTGATATTGTCTATAAGTTCAAAATACGCTTCAATGGTATGTAAACGATTCATTGCCTTTAAGATTCGATTACTACCGCTTTGAACTGGTAAATGAATATGCTTGCAGATATTATCATATTTCGCCATGGTTTTGATTACCTCTAAGCTCATATCCTGCGGATTCGATGTTGAAAATCGAATGCGCATTTTGGGTTGTGCCATTGCCACTATTTCCAAAAGATTGGAAAAATTGACAGCGGTCGCAATTTGCATTTCACTAGCTTTCTCGAAATCTTTCTTTAGTCCACCTCCATACCATAAATAACTATCTACATTTTGGCCCAACAAAGTAATCTCCTTAAAACCTCGATTCCAAAGGTCATTCACCTCTTTTGCAATAGAATGGGGGTCTCGACTGCGTTCTCTACCACGGGTAAATGGTACGACACAAAAAGTACACATATTGTCACAACCGCGGGTAATCGAAACAAAAGCACTTATACCATTCGAATTTAATCGGACAGGGGAAATATCACCATAGGTTTCATCTTTTGAAAGAACTACATTAATGGCGTCTCTACCTTCATCAATTTCTTGGATCAGATTCGGTAAGTCTTTGTAGGCGTCTGGTCCTACCACCATATCCACTATTTTTTCTTCTTCAAGCAATTTGCTTTTCAACCGTTCGGCCATACAACCCAAGACCCCCACCTTCATATGTGGTCTTTTCTTTTTAATGGTATTGTATTTTTCCAAGCGCTTGCGTACGGTAAGCTCTGCTTTTTCTCGAATAGAGCAGGTGTTCACCAAGACCAAATCTGCATTTTCCAATTCTTGTGTGGTATTGAAACCTTCATTAGCCAGTATGGAAGCAACGATTTCACTATCTGAAAAATTCATGGCGCATCCATAACTTTCTATATAAAGGTTGCGACTGTTCTTCTTGTTTGTTTCAACAGAAAGGGTATGGCCTTGAATTGATTCGTCAATGATTTTTTCCATATTAAAAAGATTATCGAGAAAATGGTCTACAAAGATAATGCTTAATACAATTTAATGACAATATGACAGTATTATTTAGTACTATTTTAGGGTTTATACCCATTCATTGAATAAAAAGACGTTATTTTTATTGAATGAATTTTATTGAAGTTTCGGAACAGATTGAAAAGAGCGACCAACTGGATTTTGGGTCGATTTTCTCCAGGTCTATTGAATTGTTCAAAAAGGTCTGGCTACAGGGGTTCATTACTCTCCTGCTGACATTTATAACCATGATTCCATTTTATATTATATTTTACCTGCCCATGTTGTTTATGGGGTTAACTGACCCTGAAGTGTTTCAAAACGAGGAATTTCCGGCGGAGTTGATACTGCCTTTGATTGTTTTGTTACCCATATTAATCTTGGGGGTTATGAGTGTTGGTCTATTGCTAAACGCAGCATTCCTCAGAATATGCAGACAAAAAGATTTGAACATGGCAGGGACCGAGAGTTACTTTTATTACTTTAAAAAGGAGTTCGTTGGTAAAGTGATGATACTTTCTTTGATGTTATTGGGCTTAATGATTTTGGGAATGTTGACCTGTGGTCTGGGATTTATTTACTTGCTTGTGCCAATTTCTCTGGTTCCGGCGTTCTTGGCCTTTGATGAGGACTTGTCTGCCATTGAAATAGTTAAATCAGGATTTCGGTTGGGAAACAAAAACTGGTTGGTAATCTTCGGATTGATCTTTGTGATGGGCCTTTTGGCCGAGCTGGGCGTGATTGTATGTTTTGTTGGTGTTTTGTTTACAGCTATGCTAGCTAAAATACCAGTATATTTTATGTATAAGGATAGTATGGAAGTCTGGTCCGGGGGATAACCTATTTTTACGGATTTGAAATTTTGACGCAACGAATAAGAGGGTAGGGTATCTTTAAAGTAAAACCTCTTATTCGAAAATTATGAAAAAGAATTGTCTATTACTCCTTTTTGTTGCGTCGCTAAGTTTTATTTCTTGTGAAAAAATAGACGACAGCAAGTATGCAGATTATCTGATTGCCAGACCGCTCACAATAAGCAAGGCGGAATTCAAGACCAGTGTTGACATTATTTCTCCATTGCCCATTAAGGAATCCGGAAAAATCTATGCCTATCGGGATTACATATTCGTGAACGATAAATATCGTGGCGTTCATGTTATTGATAACAGCAACCCAAATTCCCCAAAAAAAATATCCTTCATCAAAATTGCTGGAAATGTTGATATCTCAATAAAGGATGATTACCTCTACGCCGATAGCCTTATGGATTTGATTGTACTTGATATATCAGACATTAATGCTATTAAAATCGTAAATCGCTTGGAAAATGTACTTCGTGATAATGTGGTTTGGCCAGCTGAAGTCGATTTTTTCGAATCTGTCAATATAGATTATGAAAACGAAATTCTTCTAGGTTGGGAAACAGTAACAGAGCGTAGACTTATATCAGATTTCGAAGAGCAGTTTACCCGCATGGACGATGTATTTGCGTTGGCTGAAGCTTCCAATGATGGTGCTATTGGACAAGGTGGTTCTTTGGCAAGATTTAAGATCGTGGGAGATTTTCTTTATGCGGTGGATAGTCACAACATAAATATTTTCAATATCCAGAATTTAGACGACCCTCAGGATTTGGTTGATGTTTATGCCGGGTTTGACATAGAAACTATTTTTAATAGGGGACAACACTTGTTTTTGGGTAGTATGCGCGGAATGTATATTTATGATATTTCTTCACCTGCTTCCCCGACCTTTGTTTCAGAATTTCAGCATGGTACGGCCTGTGACCCTGTTGTTGTAGATGGGGATTATGCATATGTGACCTTAAGGGGTGGTAACCAGTGTGGCGCCACTGAAAGTGGATTGTTCATAGTCGATATTTCCAATATTTCGAACCCTGAACTTGCGATTAGTTATCCGATGGATGGTCCGTATGGTTTAGGGATAAAGGATGAAAAGCTATTTGTTTGTGACGGCGATTCAGGTTTAAAAGTATATGATAAGACAGATGTGCAGGATTTGGTTTCCCTGAATCATTTTGAAAATATAAACACTTTCGATGTCATTCCTTTGGAAAATTCATTACTCATGGTAGGAGAGGATATCCTTTACCAATATGAATATTTAAATGATGATATTAAATTGATGAGTACCTTGGAATTGAATTGATTTTAGCGCAGTTGTTTGTTGAAAAAGCCCTGATTTTACAGGGCTTTTTTTTATGCATATATATAAGGTATACCGTGTAATTAAAAAATTCGACTACTTTTGTGACTTGAAAAATCAATGAATGGCAAAGAATTTAGTTATTGTAGAGTCACCTGCAAAGGCAAAGACCATAGAAAAATTTTTGGGAAAGGATTTTAGGGTTGAGTCAAGTTTTGGTCATATTGCAGACCTACCCTCGAAGGAGTTAGGCGTGGATGTTGACAATGATTTTAAACCCAAATATATTGTTGATAAAGATAAGAAGGCAATTGTAAAGAAACTCAAGGATTTAGCGAGTAAAGCAGAAATCATATGGTTGGCCAGTGATGAGGACCGTGAGGGGGAGGCGATTTCGTGGCATCTTTCCGAGACTTTGAAATTGGACAGGGCTAAAACCAAGCGCATAGTATTTAATTCAATTACCAAATCGGCCATACAAAAGGCTATAGAGAATCCCCGAGAGATTAATTATAATTTGGTAAATGCCCAACAAGCTAGAAGGGTTTTGGATAGATTAGTTGGTTATCAGTTATCCCCAGTGCTTTGGAAGAAGATAAAACCTGGCCTTTCTGCGGGAAGGGTGCAATCCGTGGCGGTACGATTGATTGTGGAAAGGGAACGTGAAATAGAGGTGTTCATGCCTCAGGCCTTATTCAGGGTGTCAGCCGAATTCAGGACTGCGAATGGAGGTATATTTACAGCTAAATTAGGAAAGACCTTTGCCTCTAAAGAAGAGGCTGAATCTTTCTTAAAGAAAAATATTGAGACTGATTTTACCGTCACAAGTTTGGAAAAAAAACCAGCGAAAAAATCACCATCAGCACCATTTACAACTTCTACTTTACAACAAGAAGCATCAAGAAAATTATACTTTTCCGTTGCTAGGACTATGCAGGTTGCGCAACGTTTATACGAAGCCGGGCTAATCACATATATGAGGACGGACAGTGTTAACCTTTCTGGTGAAGCCATAAACGCGGCGAAAGATGCGGTTGTGGAAAACTATGGTGACCAATACAGTAAAGTTCGCAATTTTAAAGGAAAATCGAAAGGGGCGCAAGAAGCACACGAGGCCATTCACCCAACCGACATGAAAAGGCAATCACCTTCTTTGGAACGTGACCAATCAAAATTGTACGAGCTTATTTGGAAAAGGACCATTGCATCACAAATGAGCGATGCACAATTGGAGCGTACTAATGTGAAGATAAAGGCCGGTTCCCATACCGAGGAGTTTACAGCGAATGGCGAGGTGATAAAATTTGATGGTTTTCTTAAGGTTTATATGGAAGGCTTTGATGATGAGGATAGCGTCGAAGAACAAGAAGGAATGTTGCCCGCCATGAATGTTAGAGATGTCTTGTTCAATAATTTTATTACTGCTACCGAGCGTTTCTCCCGACCCCCGTATAGGTTTACAGAAGCCTCCCTGGTAAAGAAGTTAGAGGAATTGGGGATTGGTAGACCATCTACCTATGCTCCCACAATTTCAACAATTCAAAATAGAGGATATGTAGAAAAAGGAACTGTTGAAGGAACCGAAAGAAAATATACCCAGTTTATTTTGGAAGCTAGTACTGTAAAGGAAAAACATTTATCAGAGACAGTAGGTTCTGATAAAGGCAAAATGGTACCTACGGACATAGGTATAATAGTAACCGATTTTTTGGTTAGCCACTTTTCCAATATTTTGGATTATAACTTCACCGCCAAAGTTGAGGAAGATTTTGATGAGATTGCCGATGGTGGCGAAGATTGGCAAAAGGTGATGAAAGATTTTTACAAGGATTTTCATCCCACCGTCTTGGATGTTGAAGAAAATGCCAATCGTGCAAGCGGTGAACGTGTTTTAGGAAAGGACCCTAAAACAGGTAAACAAGTTTCCGTACGTTTGGGTAGGTTTGGCCCGATGGTTCAGATAGGGACTGTCGATGATGATGAGAAACCGCAATTTGCAAGTTTGTCCCCTGATCAGTCATTAAGCACGATTACCTATGAAGAGGCAATGGACCTGTTTAAACTTCCCCGTAGCTTGGGGGCTTTCGAAGGAGAAGAAATTGAGGCCAATGTTGGCAGGTTTGGTCCATATGTGAAATTTGGCAAGAAGTTCGTCTCATTGGCGAAAGGTGAAAGTGCTATGGACGTTTCTTTGGAGAGAGCCATTGAGTTGATTAAGGAAAAGCAAAAAGCAGATGCGCCCATTGCCACCTATGAGGGTAATGATGTCATAAAAGGAGTGGGGCGTTTTGGTCCTTTCATCAAATGGAATGGAATGTTCATAAATGTGAACAAGAAGTACGATTTCGACAATCTTACCCAAGATAATATCGTGGAGTTGATTGAATTTAAAAAACAAAAGGAAATCGACAAATTGATTCAAGAATGGCCCGAAGAAGGTATTCGGATTGAAAAGGCCAGATGGGGTAGGCATAATATTATAAAGGGAAAGGTCAAGGTTGAATTGGCCAAAACCGTGGATGCATCCAAGATGTCTTTGGAAGAGGCCAAAACATTAATAGAGAAAAAATCCCCGAAGAAAAAAACAAAGGCTAAAGCAAAACCTAAGGCTAAAAAGTAAGTATGGCGTTTGATTTTTTGGTCCCTGTTGAGGATAAGGTTTTGGCACATTCCGAATTGCTGCCTCCACAGGCATTGGGCAAACACATATATGCACATACCAAAAAAGATGGTTTGCCAGTATTGGCGGGTGCGACAATTGCCATTTTAGGGGTTAAGGAATCACGAAATGCCTTTGAAAAGAAACCAGAGAAATTAGACGTTTCAGCTATTCGAATACAATTATACAAATTACTCCTTGGTAATTGGAATTCAGCTATTGTCGATATGGGTGATATCGAGGAAGGTGAAACGGTAGATGACACCTACTTTGTGGTCAAGGAAATTGTCGCAGGCCTTCTTGAGGAAAACATTATACCTGTTATATTGGGTGCAACCCAAGATATAACATATCCGGCCTATAGAGCGTTTGATGGAATTAAGGATATGGTCAATTTAGTGGCCGTTGATAGCCGCTTTGATTTTGGTGTGGAAGATGAACTGATTTCTTCACATTCCTATATGAGTAAAATCATTACGGATAAACCGAATAATCTTTTCAATTTCTCGAATTTAGGATACCAAAGTTATTTTAATGCCCAAGAGGAAAAGGACTTGATGGAGCGTCTATTTTTTGATGCTTATAGGTTGGGTGAATTAATACAGGATATTACCTTGGCCGAACCTGTGCTTCGAAATGCACATATGGTTAGTTTGGACGCTCGTTCAATTAAGTCGAGTGAAATCGGTTTTTCAAGTAACTTTTCTCCAAACGGATTCAATGGTCGAGAAATATGCGCGATTGCTAGATATGCAGGTATAAGCGATAAGGTTTGTGTCTTTGGCCTCTATGAAATGGAAAATTTAAATCAGTCCTGTCAGCTAATGGCTCAAATAATCTGGTATTTCATTGAAGGTGTCAACTTCAGGATAAAAGAGTCTCCTTATTCCAAGACCGATGATTTCACAAAGTATACCGTGCCAACTGAAACTGAGCATTTGGTCTATTACAAAAGCCATCTTACCGAAAGATGGTGGGTAGAAGTACCATCTATTTTAACTTCACATACTAAAGAAAGCACTGCAGCGTTATTACCATGCACCGAACAGGACTATTTAGATGCATGTAATCAGAATATTCCGGAAAGGTGGTTCAAGGCCTATAGGAAAGGCTTTCACTGAGTAGATTTTTTTAATCGATAATTGTACTAAATACAATAATTTACCCAAAACTAAGTTTTAGAGAGTAGAATAATAATTGTGTTTACAATTTATAACCATTAATCGAAATTTAACCTAAAGTATGAAGAAGCTATTGTTATCATCTATAGCATTTGTTTTTTTACTCACAAGTTGTGGGTCCAAAACAAAAGGAGAACTAGTCGGGGCCCAAGGAAAAAAATGGCATCCAGAGAAACCTTATGGAATGGAATTGATCCCACGGGGGTCTTTCATTATGGGTAAAAGTGAGGAAGACCAAGCCAAAGTTCTTAATGCACCGACCAAGACCGTTACCGTACGTTCCTTTTACATGGATGACACCGAGATTACAAATAGCGAATATCGCCAATTTGTTGAATGGGTAAAGGATTCAATCACGAGAACAAGATTGGCAATCTTGGCCGATGAATTGGGATTGGGGCCAGAAGATGGTGGTGTTGGAGAATATGCGTTTAAGGATGCCGATACAACTAAAATATCGGTATACGATAAGTACATGTTGGACAATTATGCAGGGATGGGAGAGGATTACAATGAAGGTCGTGCTTTGAGTAAAGATGAAGAATTAGTTTGGGATACTTCCGAGTATCCGGATGAATACTATGCTGAGGTTATGGACTCTTTGTATATCCCTGAAGAGGAATCATATAATGGTCAAAGAACAGTTGATGTAACAAGACTCAAGTATAAATATAGCTGGATGGATATCGAAGCTGCTGCCCGTTCAAGAAATGGTGACAGGAAAGATTTTATCAGACAGGAGGAATTGGAGATCTATCCTGATACAACGGTTTGGATCAGGGATTTTGAATATTCCTATAATGAGCCAATGCACAATGATTATTTCTGGCATGATGCTTATAGTGATTATCCAGTAGTGGGTATTTCTTGGAAGCAGGCCAAGGCATTCTGTAATTGGAGAACAAAGTTTAAAAATGATGATCAGAAAAGTAAAGGAAAACAATTTGTAAATGGATTCAGGTTACCTACTGAAGCTGAATGGGAGTATGCTGCTAGAGGGGGTATCGAAAGTGGTACCTATCCATGGGGTGGTCCTTATGTAATTAGCGATACAGGTTGTTTTATGGCAAACTTTAAACCTCAGCGCGGAGACTATGCAGCGGATCAGGCGCTATATACTGTAGAAGCCAAAGCGTATGAACCTAATGATTTCAATTTATATAATATGGCAGGGAACGTTTCAGAGTGGACAAATTCCAGTTACGATCCAAATTCTTATGACTATGCATCAACAATGAACCCTAATGCTGGTGACGGTAGCAACTCAAGAAAAGTCATCAGAGGTGGGTCATGGAAAGACGTCGCTTACTTCCTACAAGTAAGTACCAGAGATTATGAATACAGTGATTCTGCTCGTAGCTATGTAGGGTTTAGAACCGTACAGGATTATATGGGCGAGGAAGATTCAACACAATAGAAAAATAAAAGTAAATCATAAATACATCTCGATGAAGTATCGGGGACAATCAAAATTTAACCAAATACTTATATTAACATAAATTAAATTTAAAATTATGGCACAATCAAAATCAACAAAAAAATTATTTAACATGGCCTATGGTCTTGGAGCATCAGTAGTAATTATTGGTGCATTGTTCAAGATCCTTCACTGGGAATTTGGACCTCTAACGGGTGGTCTATTATTAGCGGTAGGTCTTATTACAGAAGCACTTATTTTTGCAATTAGTGCATTTGAACCCGTAGATGATGAATACGATTGGTCTTTGGTATATCCTGAATTAGGTGGAGGTATGTCCATCGGAAAAGATGGTGAAATGGCTGAATTGAAGGAAACTGAAACTTCATTGTCAAAAAAATTGGATAACCTTCTTGAAGAAGCTGGTATTGATGCCAATTTAATGGAAAGTTTAGGGTCCAGTATCAAGAATTTCGAAGGTGCAGCAAAAGGTATCGCCCCTACAATGGATGCCATGGAGTCTACCAAGAAATATTCTGATGAGATGGTACAAGCCGCGGCTCAAATGGAGTCTTTGAACAGTCTTTACAAAGTTCAATTGGAAAGTGCAAGCAAACAAGCTTCTGTTAATGAAGAAGTAGTACAAAATGCCAGTGCTCTTAAAGACCAAATGGAATCTTTGGCTACGAACCTTTCTTCTTTAAATGGAGTTTACGGTGGTATGTTAACTGCAATGAGCAAAAACTAATTAGAGCATTAGTCCAAACCCAAATCAATAATCAATAATATCTAATTAGAAAACATGGCAGGAGGTAAACAAACACCACGTCAAAAGATGATCAACCTAATGTACTTGATCTTCATCGCGATGCTGGCCTTAAATATGAGTAAAGAAGTTTTAGCCGCATTCGGTATCATGAATGAAAAGCTAGAGATTTCAAACACAAAGACTACCGAAAGTAATGATGCATTCTTGGTGAGTCTAGAAACTAAAGCACGTGAAGATGCTGAGAAGTACGGAGAAATGTATCAGAATGCACAGGAGATAAAGTCAATGTCTCAAGAGTATTTTGACTATCTCGAAGGTATCAAAAAAGGGATGACCGAAAATCTTGAAGACCCTAAGGATTATGCCCGTATGGATAACGCAGATTTTTTAGATCAAATGTTATTTCAAGGAGATAATCTTTCCAAAGCTGGAACGGATTTCATGAAAAGACTTACAGATTACCGTACGAAAGTTGTAGCTATTGCGCCAGCGACTTTAAAGGAAGCTGTTAATTCTCGTTTTCAAACAGGAGACGAAAATGGCAAAGTTGAAAAAAGAGATGGGACAAAGCAAGATTGGATCAACTATCATTATGAAGGCTATCCTTTAGTAGCTTCTTTGGCCAAATTAACGGCGCTTCAAGCTGATGTAAAAGCAACTGAAGAGGATGCTTTGAAATCAATGTTGCAAGGTGAGCTGACCAGTCAAGTCTCATTGAAGAATTTTGCAACTTCGCTTGATGCTTCAAGATCTGCTTTCTATTCTGGAGAAAAATATGATGGTAAGATTATCATTAGCAAGACCGATAACTCATCCACCCCTGTACGGGCAGAATTGACTTTGGATGGCAGAAAACTAACCGAAGGTAAGGATTATGCACTTGAGGCAGGAGGGGTAAAGATGTTAATTAGCGCTGGTGCCGCAGGAGATCATACCATTGCAGGAGAACTTGTCTTTATGCAAGATGGTAAGGAAATCCCCGTAACTGTTGATAATTCATTTGCTACCATTACTAAACCGGGTGCTGCTTTAATTGCGGCTGATAAGATGAACGTTGTTTATCGGGGAGTTGCTAACCCAATGAGTATCTCTATACCAGGTATACCTAATAACAAGGTTAGTGCTAGAGCACCAGGCTTGACAAGACGTAGTGGTAGTAGTTATATCATGAATCCTGGTAAAGGTAGAACCGTTACTATTTCCGCGTCAGGTACATTACCAGATGGTAAGCCTGTAGGTTCTAAACTTGAATTCAGAATTAAAGATATTCCAAGACCTTCAGGGTCTATAAGAGGCGAATCGGGTAGTGCTAAAATGCCAAGAAAAAACTTGGAGATTGCTACTGTTGGCGCTTTGTTGGAAGACTTTGATTTTGATTTAAATCTTAAAGTAAGTGGATTTAAATTCAAAGTGCCTGGTCAGCCTACCGTAAGTGTAAAAGGGAATAAGCTAGACACTAGGGCGAAATCAGCCTTAAGAAGAGCCAAGCGTGGTGACGCAGTTCAGATATTTGATGTTAATGCATTTATTACGAACAATAAAAGCTATAAACTTAAGAAAGTATCTCCTGTAATCATAGAGATAACAAACTAATACAAATTGATGACCGGGTGGCCTGAAGGTTACCCGGTAATTTAAATTGAAGTAAACATGAATTGGAAGAATGTTTTATTAATCGGAGCTGTTAGCCTACTGCCTGCATCAATAATGGCCCAAGCAAACATATTGAATGCTAAAAAGCCACAGGAAATTGGTGTAAGGACAGAAGCGCAAAAGGCCTTGGACAATGACACTCCTTTAGCCTATGGTTATGTGGATGATAGAGATGTTCTTTGGTCCAAAACCATATGGGAGACCATTGATCTAGATGAGCGTGTTAACTTTCCACTGTATTATCCTATAGATACGATAGATATCAGTGCTGATAGGAGGTCGTTGTATGATGTTCTTATTAAGAACATTAAAAATGGTATCCTTGAGGATGTTTACGTAGACTCTTATTTTACTGAAAAAAGAGTGTTCAGTGATTTGGCGGCGACTTTGCGAAAGGTTGATACCACCGACATGGGATACGAACAGATAAATGCCGGGGAAGAGCTCTCTGCTGAATATGTGAACCAGAGAGATTTGACTGCTGCTGATATTGAAGAGTACCGTATTAAAGGAATGTGGTATTTTGACAAGCGACAGGGAGAATTAAAATACCGCTTATTGGGTATTGCTCCTGTAGCTCCCGATGTTAACTTTATTGATGATGAATCCATGGATCCTGCCGATGCCTTGGTAGAGCTTTTCTGGGTATGGTACCCGGGTGCCAGGAAGATTTTGCACGATGCCAAAGTTTTTAACCAACGCAATTCGGCGCAACCCATAACCTTTGATATGTTGTTGAACGCAAGAAGGTTCAATGGTGTCATCTATAGAGAGGACAACGTCTACGGAGACCGTGAGATCAACGATTATATTGCTGATAATGCCTTGTTCCAATTGCTTGAGTCCAAGCGAATCAAAGAGGTCATAAGGGATAGGGAACAAGATATGTGGTCCTACTAATACGGCTTATTCCAATTCAATACATAAAACGAAAACCCTGACCCCGATAGCAATCGGAGTCAGGGTTTTTTACTTCGACATATTTCTGAGTTAGAATGCAGGACTTTAGGGGTGTATATATGATTGGGTTTCAAAGAATGCATACTTTTGTTTTATGGTAGATTATTTGATAGTAGGTTTAGGTTTGGCAGGAATTTCTTTTTGTGAACAGCTTGAGAAAAACAAAAAAAACTATAAAGTAATAACCGATGATTCGCAAAGGTCTTCAGTGGTGGCCGGGGGACTGTACAATCCTGTAATTCTTAAAAGGTTTACCCTTGCATGGAATGCGGATAGTCAACTGGAAGAAGCTTTGCTTTTTTATCGACAACTGGAAGAAAAGCTTGATGTAGTATTGGATTTTGAAATCCCCATTCTTAGAAAATTCGCCTCAATAGAAGAACAGAATGCATGGTTCGAGGCATCCGATAAGCCCAAATTGGATAAATTTATTTCTATTGATATCATCAAAAACAACTACGAAAATATTGATGCGCCCTTGGGTTTCGGCAAAGTGAAGCATACCGGTAGGGTAAATACTAAGAAATTGGTCACTGCCTACGAGGCTTTTTTGATCGATAAAGGTTTTTTGGCCAAGGAAACCTTTGATTTTGATGTAATCAAAATACAAAAGAATCATGTCGAATATAAATCGATAAAGGCAAAGAAAGTCGTTTTCGCTACTGGATTTGGTCTTAAAATGAATCCATATTTCAATTATTTGCCTTTACAAGGTTCCAAAGGTGAATTGATAACGATAAAAGCCCCAAAGCTCAAAATCACTGATATTGTTAAATCTGGGGTTTTTATAATCCCATTGGGAGATGGGTTATATCGTGTTGGAGCTACATATGAACGTAGTGATAAGTCAAATAGTCCAACAAAGGCGGCAAAAAAAGAGCTTTTAAATAAATTGCATTCCTTCTTAAAATGCGAATACGAAATTATTCAACATGTAGCTGGCGTTAGACCAACCGTCGCTGATAGAAGGCCTTTGGTAGGAAGTCATCCTGAACACAAAAACTTAACGGTATTGAATGGATTTGGCTCTAGGGGTGTTTTGATTGCACCTACTGTTTCGAGGCAATTGTACGAACATATTGAAAAGGGTGAAACACTGCCAACGGAAATAGATATTGCAAGATTTTCAAAAAGATACTTTACTAGGAAATCTTAGCAGCTTTAGCATTATAACCAATAAAAAAATTAATCCAAATATTCCGGGATAAACGAATGATCAGGGGCAAAAAACCAATCATGGTTCCAACAATGGCTATAAATGTGTTGACCAATGAAGTTCCAATAAACAAATAAGCAATAACAAATGCAGCGAAAGCAAATGCAATTCCTACTGCATAACTAACGTACATAGCTCCATAAAAAAAAGAAGGTTCTATTTTGTATTTGGTATTGCAATGAGAGCAACGCTCCCGCATTTCGAACAAACTGCCCAAATGATAAGGATTTTTATCTATATACATACTCTCATTGTGGCATTTGGGGCAAGTTCCTGTTAAAATGCTGTAGAGTTTGTTTCCTTTTTTTAACATTTGCAAAAGTTTTGGCGAAAATACATTTTTGTAAACGTCTAATAGGTAATCTAGGTCACAAAATATGCTTAACATTCATAACCTTTCAGTCTCTTTTGGGGGCGAATATTTGTTCGAGGAAATTTCATTTAGATTAAATGCAGGTGACCGGGTTGGTTTAATTGGCAAAAACGGTGCAGGTAAGTCTACCTTATTGAAATTACTGTCAAAGGATATGCCATTCGATTCCGGAACTATCGCCACAGAAAAAGACGTTAAAATAGGATTCCTTAGACAGGATATAGATTTTGAGCAAGGAAGAACTGTTTTAGAAGAAGCTTATCATGCTTTTGAGGAAATCAAGGCTTTGGAAGGTAAGCTCGATAAAATTAACCACCAACTTGTTGAGCGAACAGATTACGAAAGCGAAGGTTATCATCAACTCATGGTAGACTTGAATGATTTTACACATCATTATGAAATAATAGGAGGTTATAATTATCAGGGTGAAACTGAAAAAATACTACAAGGTTTAGGATTTAGGCGAGAGGATTTTGACAAAAAAACAGAAACTTTTTCAGGAGGGTGGCGAATGCGTATAGAGTTGGCCAAACTACTTTTACAAAGTAATGATGTTTTGCTATTGGATGAGCCTACAAACCATTTGGATATTGAATCGATTATTTGGCTAGAGCAATTTTTGACGAACTATTCGGGTGCTGTGGTCATTGTGTCCCACGACAAGATGTTTTTGGATAATGTCACAAATAGGACCATTGAAATATCATTGGGTCGCATCTATGATTACAATAAACCGTATTCTCAATTCTTGAAGTTAAGAGGAGAAATTAAAGTGCAGCAACTAAGCGCCCAAAAGAACCAGGAGAAAGAAATTCAACAAGCCGAGCGTTTGATAGAGAAGTTTAGGGCTAAATCGACAAAGGCTTCCATGGCTCAATCACTTATCAAAAAACTGGATAAGATGGAACGTATTGAGGTCGATCAAGATGATAATGCCGTTATGAATTTGCGTTTTCCAATTTCAATTACACCTGGCAAGGTAATTTCCGAGATACAAGACCTCTCTAAAAGTTATGGAGACAATTTGGTACTCCAAAATATTGACTTGCTTTTGGAGCGTAACAGTAAGACTGCATTTGTAGGGCAAAATGGGCAAGGCAAATCTACCTTGGCCAAGATTTTAGTTGGTGAACTGGAGCATGAAGGCGAATGCAAATTGGGACATAATGTGCAGATTGGATATTTTGCACAGAACCAAGCCGAATATTTGGATGGCAAAAAAACGGTTTTGGATACAATGATAGATGCTGCCAATGAAAAGAATCGCAGTAAGGTCAGGGATATTTTGGGGTCTTTTCTCTTTCGCGGAGAAGAGGTCGATAAATATGTAAAGGTACTCTCAGGTGGTGAGCGCAATCGACTGGCCTTGGCTAAAATGTTATTGCAACCCTTTAACGTATTGGTTATGGATGAGCCGACCAACCACTTGGATATTAAATCAAAAAATGTACTAAAACAAGCCCTGCAAAGTTTTGAAGGTACCCTAATTTTGGTGTCGCATGATCGAGATTTCCTTCAAGGACTTACCAATAAGGTATATGAATTTAAAGACAGGAAGATCAAGGAATATCTAGGCGATATAGAGTTTTATTTAGAGCAACGTAAGGTCAATGATTTTAGAGCTATTGAAAAGCAGAAGAGTCTGGCTGTTAAAAAGGTTAAGACCACAAAGCAATCCAACACATTCCAAGATCAAAAAAAACAAAAATCCCTTAAGAACAAACTAAGCACAGTTGAAAGTAAAATATCAGCGCTTGAAAAGGAAATAGGGAAAATTGACCACGAGCTTTTAATGGATTATGACGCAACCATTGCAAAGCCCAATTTTTTTGATTCCTACCAAGGAAAAAAGAAGGATTTGGAAGATCTTATGGGTATATGGGAAGCGATTACCATTGATTTAGAAAAACTCTCTTAGAACACTTATATAAAAAATGGTTTCCCCAAACCACAAAAAAGGGAACTTTCGCAACATTATACAGTCCTTCAACGATAAAACTCGTCTGTTATCTGTTATTATTCGTAATTTGTAGGGTAATTCTCAGGAATTGATGTTTTAATCTTACATAAACCTAACTGGATTGAATATGAAAAGGATATTATGTTTTTTATTGGTAAGTGTTTTTGCCGGAAACTCGGTTTTTGCCCGAGTGTCCCATGCAGAGAAAGTGGCCCTGTTGGATTTGTATAAATTCACCAATGGGAACCAATGGAATAAAAAATGGGATTTGGATAGGCCCATAAGTACATGGCATGGGGTTAAGATAGTTGATGGCCAAGTTGTAGAGATAAATTTATTTAGGAACAACCTAGTAGGCTTGGTTCCTGCTAGTATTGGGGATTTGGAACACTTGGAAGTCCTCAATTTAGCTTTCAACTCAATTTCGGGACAGTTGCCCAAAGAACTTGTAAGACTTCGTTATTTGAAGATTTTGAAGTTGGAAATGAATAGGATAAAAGGTACTATCCCTGAAGATATGGGTATGATGGGAAATCTAGAAGAGTTGTCCTTGTTCAATAATTTCATTACCGGGAAAATACCACCAAGTATTGGAAAAATGAGGAACTTGAAAGTACTCAATTTATCAAGTAATAATCTAAGGGGGGAAATACCAAAAGCCATAGGGGACTTATCCAAATTAGAGAGTTTGGGCCTTTTTGAAAACGCATTGTATGGTGATATCCCTAATGAAATGGGTAATCTTAGAAACCTAAAGGAATTGGTTTTGGCCAATAATCAATTGGGAGGCGAAATACCACAGGAGTTCGGGCAATTGGCAAGCCTCAAAGTCCTTCAAATTCAAAACAATAAATTTGACTCATTCAAGAATTTACAAATGATGAATTCTCGCCAGTTTTTGGTCTTGGATTATGACAAAGAAGATGATAAGATTGACTTTAAAGACATAAATTTTAGCAAAACTAGGATGGCAGATACGAAGTTTGAGGACGATGTTGAGGATTAATCAGTGATCCTTAGTTTTGTTGGTTTAGTTAAAAGGGATGCGAAAAGCATCCCTTTTTTTGTATTGTTTTAATAAACATTTAACGTTAGTTGCATATGCAACTAAATGTATTTGATGTAATTTTGCGATGTGAAAAATCAAAAGGATGTTATCGATTTTGAAAACTCAATAGGAGCCTGGTTGGGGCGCACTGTGAAGATGACCGATTACTTTCTTCAGGAGGCCTTTCAATCAGAAAAGATTGATGTGAACAAGGAACAAATGGTCGTTTTAAAAAAGCTGCACGATCAAGATGGCATGAGTCAAAACGAACTAGCCTGCTTAACCTATCGCGATAAATCATCCATGGCCCGTTTACTTTCCAAAATGGAGTCCAAGAACTATGTGTTAAGAAGGCAAAGTGAAAAGGACAAACGCAGCAATAAGGTGTTCTTAACGGTTCAGGGAAGAGCTGTTTTTAAAGAATTGATTCCAGTAGTAAAAAATGTGTTGCTTACCATTGAAAATGGTATAGGACATTCAGAAAAGCAGTCACTGATTGAAATTTTGAAAAAAGTTCAACTAAATTTTAAAAAACAAACGAATTATTAATTACCAGATGAGAAAGATTATTTTAAGCATTTTGGGAGTACTGATCATAGTTGCATCAGTTTTTTTCGCAAAAATGATTGTGGATAGTAAGAGTAATGTAAGACCCATTGCAAAAAAAGTGGTTAAGACCGTTTTTGCTGAAAAAGCAAAAAATGGAACCGTGCCGATTATTGTACCTGCCAATGGTAATTTGATTGCCAAAAGACGCATGGAACTCTATGCTGAGGTTCAAGGGGTATTCAAAAGGGGCAATAAACTTTTTAGAACTGGGCAAGCATACCTAAAAGGCGAGGCCATTATAAGAATAGACGCTTCTGAATACACCGCCAGTGTACAATCAGCGAAAAGTAACCTGTACAATCAACTTACCTCGATAATGCCTGATTTGCGTTTGGATTATCCAGAGATATTTCCCAAATGGCAAACCTATCTTAGTGGGTTTGATATGGGTAAAAGTACCCCGACCCTTCCTGAAATGAGTTCAGATAAAGAGAAATTCTTTATAACAGGACGTGGCATTCTAACAACTTACTATAATGTGAAAAATTTGGAGCAGCGACTTTCAAAATATAGAATTACAGCACCTTTTAGTGGAGTACTTACAGATGCATTGGTTACTGAAGGTACCTTGATAAGATCAGGTCAAAAATTAGGAGAGTTTATAAATACCGATGTATATGAGTTAGAGGTTTCGGTAAGTAAAACATTTAGCGATTTACTTAAGGTAGGTGAGCAAGTAAAATTGAAAAATCTAAACGGGACAAGGACTTATACTGGTACGGTCGCTAGAATCAACGGAAGTGTGGATCAAGCCACCCAGACCATCAAGGCATTTATAGAAGTGAAAGATAGCAACCTAAGAGAAGGGATGTACCTAGAAGCAAGTTTGAACGCAAGAGAGGAAACGAATGCCATTGAAATAGATAGAAACCTTTTACTTGAAGATGATAAAATTTTTGTAGTCCGTGATTCACTTCTAGATGTTATCGATGTTAGGCCTGTTTATTTTTCTAATAAAAAAGTGGTGCTTAAAGAGGTGCCTGAGGAGACCATGATTCTGACAAGACCTATGATGGGAGCTTATTCAGGTATGCTTGTAAATGTCTACCAGGGAATCGAAAATAAAGATGAACCAAACAAAGCGAAGAACTAATGAGAAATGTAATCGCATACTTCATAAAGTACCATGTAACGGTTAATGTTATTATAATAGCATTTGCAGTTTTTGGTATAATGGGGGCATTTTCATTAAAGTCCTCATTTTTCCCCCTGAACGATTCAAAGAATATTTCAATACTTATAACTTATCCGGGAGCATCTCCGCAAGAAGTTGAAGAGGGTATTGTTCTGAAAATTGAGGACAATCTTAAGGGGTTAGAGGGTGTTGATCGTGTAACTTCGACTTCTAGGGAGAATAGTGGGAGCATAAGAGTTGAAATTGAGAAAGGTAGGGATGTAGATTTTATGTTGCTACAAGTAAAGAACGCCGTTGATAGAGTGCCTACATTCCCTACAGGAATGGAGCCATTAGTGGTTTCAAAATTAGAAGTGATACGCCAAACTATCAGCTTTGCTATAAGTGGCGAAGATATTCCTTTGGTCACTTTGAAACAGATAGGACGTCAAATTGAGAATGACATTAGGGCAATTGACGGTATTTCCCAAATTACGATTACTGGCTATCCTCAGGAGGAAATTGAAGTGGCTGTGAATGAAAATAGTCTTTTAGCTTATGACCTCACTTTCAGCGATGTTTCTTTGGCTGTGAGAAATGCCAATATTTTGGTGACGGGAGGTAATATTAAGACCGATGCAGAAGAATATTTAATAAGAGCAAAAAACAGATCGTATTATGGAGACGAATTGTCAAATATTATCATTAAGGCCGATCCAAATGGTCAAACTGTTCGTTTAAGTGATGTTGCCGTCGTAAGAGATAGGTTTTCTGAAAGCCCAAATGCGTCATATTTCGATGGAAACATTTCGGTCAACATATCCATATCAAGTACAAATACAGAAGATTTGGTTGGCTCGGCAGAAAAGGTCAAAAGCTACATTACTGATTTTAATCAAAAGTTCAATAATGTACAACTGAATGTGGTGAGGGATTTATCAAAAACGTTGAATCAAAGAACAGAATTGCTCACAAAGAATGCCATTATGGGAATGATATTGGTATTGATATTCCTTTCTCTTTTCTTGAATACACGCTTGGCTTTTTGGGTAGCCTTTGGATTGCCAATTGCGTTTTTGGGGATGTTCATTTTTGCGGGGTTCTTTGATGTGACCATAAATATTCTTTCTCTATTTGGGATGATTATCGTTATTGGAATCTTGGTGGATGATGGTATTGTAATTGCCGAGAACATATATCAACATTATGAAAAAGGAAAGTCGCCCATACAAGCTGCTATAGATGGTACAATGGAAGTAATTCCACCGATTGTATCAGCAATTATTACAACTATTTTGGCTTTCTCTATTTTATTGTTTTTAGATGGAAGAATTGGGGATTTTTTTGGTGAGGTTTCTGTTATTGTAATTCTCACATTGGCTGTATCACTTGTAGAGGCATTAATAATTTTGCCAGCACATTTGGCACATTCAAAGGCACTTAAGCCTAATGTAAAAAAGGAAAAAACAGGAATAGCCAAGGCATTTGCTCAACTTAGGATAATAAATAAGCTGGGCGATGATTTTATGAAATGGATGAGGGATAATCTTTATAGCCCAACCCTCAAATTTGTGTTGCAGTATAAATTATTGTCATTCGGAATTTTTTCTATGCTGTTGATTCTCACTTTTGGTTCGATAGGAGGTGGAATCATCAGAACCTCTTTCTTTCCTAGAGTGGCAAGTGATAGAGTCGTTGTTGAATTATTAATGCCTAACGGTACCAACGAAAAAGTAACCGATTCAATAATTTCGTTCATTGAAGATAAGGCCGAAATTGTAAATCAGGAGATGACAGAAAAGTATTTACAAGGTTCAAATAAAATGTTATTTGAAAATATGATTATGAAAGTTGGCCCGGGTTCCTCGACGGCCACGTTGACCATGAATCTTTTACCTGGTGAAGAACGCCCCGATGCTGTTCGTTCGGATATGGTATCCAATCGACTAAGGGAATTGGTAGGGCCAGTATTTGGCATTGAAAGCTTAATTTATGGTTCTGGGGGTAATTTTGGTGGCGATCCGGTATCGGTTTCTTTATTAGGAAATAATATAGAAGAACTCAAGGCAGCTAAACAAGAGTTGAAAACTGCTATGTTGAACAATTCTGCTCTAAAGGATGTTGCAGACAATGACCCTGAAGGTATTAAGGAGATTAGATTGGTATTAAAGGAAAATGCCTATTTATTGGGATTGGATTTGAGAGGAATAATGAATCAGGTTCGCGCAGGTTTTTTTGGAAACCAAGCGCAACGTTTCCAAAGAGGACAAGATGAAATTCGAGTGTGGGTAAGATATGATCGTGAAAACAGATCATCTATTTCAGACTTGGATGAAATGAGGATAGTTACTCCTAATGGTAATAGAGTTCCTTTAAAGGAAATAGTGGAATATTCTATTGAAAGAGGTGATGTGGCCATAAACCATTTGAAAGGTCAAAGGGAAATACAGGTTTCTTCTGACCTAAAAGATGAAAAAACAACTAGTGCCACGGATATCATGCTAGAAATACAAAATGATATTATGCCACAAATTTTATCAAAGTATCCCACGGTAACCCCGTCTTATGAAGGTCAAAATAGAGAAGCTAATAAAATGATGAAGTCTTTTAAGCCTGTTGGAATTGCGGTATTGTTATTAATTTATTTGACCATAGCATTTACTTTCAGAAGTTTCAGCCAACCGTTGATGTTAATATTGTTAGTCCCTTTTAGTATTACAGCAGTCGCATGGGGCCACTGGATTCATGGTTTTCCAATTAATTTTATATCATTGATGGGAATCATAGCTTTAGTGGGTGTAATGGTAAATGATGGTCTGGTCCTTGTAGGTAGATTCAATGGGAATTTACGACAAGGTATGAATTTCGACGATGCTTTGTTCGAGGCTAGCAGGTCTAGGTTTAGAGCCATTTTCTTAACATCAATTACCACAATTGCAGGACTAGCACCATTGCTGCTAGAAAAGAGTAGACAAGCTCAATTTTTAAAACCTATGGCCATTTCAATCGCTTATGGCATTGGCTTTGCGACTGTTCTTACTCTGTTAATGCTGCCTATATTTCTTTCTTTCAGTAATAAAATTAAAGTTCGCTCCAAATGGTTGGCTACAGGAAATGAAATTTCAAAAGAAGAAGTAGAAAGAGCCATAAAGGAACAAAAAGAGGAATTGTCTTTAGAAGGAGAAATGACAAAGTCGATAGCTGGTTCTCATGAAAACAGGGCCACCACTTCGGAAACATATTAAGAAACTCTCAAAGAATTAGAAGGTAAAACAGAATGAGAAATAGACTTTTAACCCCCATATTTTTAGTATTTGTTGGTACAGTGCTTACCGGACAGGAAAAGCTACTTTCAAAAGAAGATGCCGTAAATGTAGCTTTAGAGAACAATTTTGGAATCATGGTTGCCAAAAATCAAATTCGAGTTGCAGAGAATAATGCGAGTATACTAAACTCGGGATATTTGCCAACTTTAACAGGGACGGCAGGAGCCAATTATAACGAATTGAACAGTACCACCACGTATCCAGGGCAAATTGACAGCAACGGTGACCCGAGGGTTGATCTGGAAATTAATGACGCAGAGTCACAGACGTATAATGCCGGACTGAACTTAAATTACACTCTTTTTGATGGAATGGGACGTTTGTATAATTACAAACGCTTAAAGGAGCAATACCAATTAAGCGAATTGCAAGCCCGGGAAACCATTGAAAATACCATACTACAATTGTTCAGTGTCTATTATGAAGTGGCTCGGCTAACCCAAAACGAAAAAGTGTTGCGAGAGGCATTGGGGATTTCCACTCAAAGAATCAAACGAGCGGAATATTCTTTTGAATACGGGCAAAATACCAAATTAGATATCTTAAATGCACAGGTAGACGTTACCAATGACAGCATTAATTTAATGAATATGCGTCAGCTTTTGGAAAACACCAAAAGAGATCTGAATGTTATATTAAATCTGGATATTAGGGAAACTTACGAAGTAGATACCCTTATTTCTTTTATTCCTAGGTTACAATTGGTAGATTATATGTCCCAAGCCTCCCAGAATAACATTAGTCTTTTGCAAACCGATAGGAACCTGGCGATCAATGATTATGATATTAAAGTTAGTAAGTCGGGTTATTTGCCGTCCATAGGGCTAAATGGGTCCTACGGGTGGAATTTGAACCAAAGCGCCAACTTTTCTTTTCTACCCGGTCAAATAATCCCTGGGAGCAATAGAAACAGTTTAAATCTTGGGCTGGAAGCCCGTCTTACCTGGAATCTGTTCGATGGTGGAGGTACAACGGTACGTGTTAGAAATGCAAAAATCGCTTTTGAAAATCAAGAATTGCTCAAAGAGCAGGTAAATTTGGAAGTTAATCGTGATATTCAAAATGCGCTTGCAATCTATGAAAATCGATTAAAAATATTCTATATTCAAGAACAAAACGTTCTTACGAACCAAAATAATTTTGAGCGTTCTAGAGAGCAGTTTCAATTGGGAAGGATTACTTCGATTGAATTTAGACAGGCGCAGATAAATTTATTGAATGCCCAGACGAATAAGAATTTAGCCAAATACGATGCTAAATTGGCGGAACTTCAGCTATTGCAGTTAACAGGGCAGTTGTTGAATGTAGAGCTATAACATAATGTATGAACATTTTTTTCAATGCCCTCATTGTTGGGAAGAAATATCGATGCTAATCGATTCTTCTATTGCACGACAAACCTATGTTGAAGATTGTGAAGTGTGTTGTAATCCACTTCAAATCACACTAGAATTCAATAGTAATCAACTTACTGCTTTTCAGGCAAAAAGCCTTGGCCAATAGCGGCTTTATAATATTAAATGAATTGCCTGGCTCGATTGGTTTTTACGTTTTTATATAGTAACAAAACCCTTAAAAAAGGTTAAAATATAAAAACAGGTTTGTTATTTTATAACCTGGGAATTTAATATTTTTGCTAAAATTTTAGTGATGAAGATCCAGCCAAAGAAAAACCTTCAAATCCCATCTTTTATTTTAGCAATTTGTATCGCCACAACCGGATTTCTTTCCTGTAAATCATCGGTAGGTACAATAAAGCCTACAAACCCTGTCAAGGAGGTGGCCAGCGAAGTTTCAAAGGAAACACAAAATGCAGTTTCCAAAGATGGATCTAGCGAAGTGTATACAGAGACCATACCTGTGGCCAATAAATCTTTTGATATGGTGCTGATACCAGCAGGGCAGTTTGTAATGGGAAGTCCTTCGGACGAACCCAATCGAAAGGATGATGAAGGACCACAAAAAAATGTTTCTTTAGATGCCTTTTGGATGGGTAAATATGAAGTTACATGGAGCGTTTTTGAACTATTTTTTAAACAAAACCAAGAATTGTTCGAAAGCTTGGATACCGATAAACTTAGTGCAATTGATGCTATTACACGGCCAAGTCCACCTTATGAAGACCCATCGTATGGCATGGGCAAGGATGATTTCCCTGCAGTGAGTATGTCTACCTATTCAGCATTGGTATTCTGTAAGTGGTTAAGCAATATAACAGGCCATTTTTACAGGTTGCCGACTGAGGCGGAATGGGAATATGCAGCAAGAGCTGGTTCTAAGACTATGTATGAATTTGGGGCTTCGGAAGAAGAATTGGAAAAGTACGCCGTATATTACAAAAACTCCAACAGCAAGTATGCAGAAGTAGGTACCAAATTGCCCAATAAATGGGGTTTATATGATATGCACGGAAATGTAGCGGAATGGACCTTGGATCAATATAAAGCGGATGCCTATGCAAAAATGGAGGAGAAAAATCCTTGGGTGATGCCCATGGTTATCCATCCTCGGATTATCCGGGGAGGTTCTTGGGACGATGATGCCGAAAATTTGCGTTCGGCAGCAAGAAGGGCCTCTAGCGTAAAGCTGCAGAAAAGAGATCCTCAGATTCCCAAAAGTTTTTGGTGGTTTACAGATTCTAATTTTGTAGGTCTTAGACTGGTTAGCCCTAAAAATCAACCCAGTCCTGAGGAGCAAAGCAAATTCTGGCAAATGGTCCTTGATGAAGGATGATTTGGATAAAAACTTTAGTGAAGTAGGATAAACACATTATAAAATGAAAAACATACTATTTACATTACTTGCATTATTTGGCATTTCCTTGGGTTTTTCCCAAGATAATTATGAACTATCCTCTGAAAGTGTTTTGACGGTAGATGGGACTTCTACCTTGACTGCTTGGTCTGTTACTGCCAATACTTTTACAGGTGCATTGCAACTTGAAGGAAATGCCATAAAGGAAATTTCCTTCGAAGTAGAGGTAGCAAGCCTAATAAGTCCACGCGGGGCCACAATGGATAAAAAAACACATAATGCCCTCAAAAAGGAAGAGCATCCCAAAGTGCTTTTTTCGGCTAGTGTCATAAATTTTTCTGAAGGAGATAGCCAAAATATTCCAGGCAAACTAACTATGGCTGGTGTTGAAAAAGAAGTTGTTGTCGCAACTACAATTGTGCGATCCGAAGGTAAGTTGCAAATAAAGGGAAATCAGAAAATAACATTGCAGGATTATGATATGGAACCGCCTACGGCAATGTTCGGTTCCATTATAGTAGGTGATGATGTCGTTATAAATTTCGATTTGTTTTTTGCAAAAAAGTAATACTCCAAAAAAGAAATTTACCCTTTCACTGAAATTAGGTCTGGGAAAGGCGCTATGTGTCTTTTTTTTACTTTTCTCCAATTTTGTTGTATATGCCCAAGTGAGATTTGAGTACAAACACCAACAAATGGGCACTCAAATTAGGTTGGTTTTCTATGCTGTGAACAAGCAAGAGGCCGATTCGGTCTCAGACTTGGTTTTCGAAAGAATTGATGGCTTAAACAATATATTAAGCGATTACATTGAAGATAGTGAACTTAATAAACTCACCAATGAAGGTATTGGGGATGTCACTGTCAGTAATGATTTGTACGCAGTTCTCAAAAAATCTGTCGAGATTGCAGAGAAAACCAATGGAGCGTTCGACATAACCGCAGGGCCATTGATTCGGCTTTGGAGGAAGTCAAGAAAATCCAGAATAAAACCTACACTTTCAGACTTGAAAGCCGCCAAGGAGAAAGTTGGGTATCAGCATATTACTTTTCCAAAGCAAAATACAGTTCGCTTGGGAAAACAAGGATTACAATTAGATTTGG
Source organism: Maribacter sp. (assembly GCA_023141835.1). Lineage (GTDB taxonomy): Bacteria > Bacteroidota > Bacteroidia > Flavobacteriales > Flavobacteriaceae > Maribacter_A. Next base: position 32,940 of record JAGLKG010000147.1, read on the forward strand.
GTGGAATTGGCAAAGGCTTTGCCGCTGATGAAGTGATTAAAATCCTGTTGAAGAATGGTGTCACCTCTGCTCTAATTGATATGGGGGGGGACATTAGAGTAAGCGCCCCACCCCCTGGCAGACCATATTGGTTACTTGCTTTTTCGTATTATGATGGTAATGGTGATGAAATAGTGCAAAAAATAAAACTTAAAAACGCCGCAGTGGCCACCTCTGGAGACGTATACCAATTTGTTGAGATTGATGGAATACGATATTCCCATATTATAAATCCGTTGACAGGTATGGCCCTGACCACAGGTATTCAGGTAAGTGTTATTGCCGAAAATGCAACCAAGGCTGATGCATATGCTTCCGCCTTAAGTGTGATGGGTATTGAAAAGGCGAAAGAAAAAATCAAGGAAATAGCCAGTTTGAACGTCTTTTTGGTAGAGAGCATAAAAAATAATAGAAAGCAATGGCATAATCTTGAGTTCAAAAAGTTTTTGATAAATAATTAATTTGTTTTAATTATAACAATTGAATTGTGGCTATTTGGATATTGATGGAATTCATTAACTTTAGGCGGATTACTCAGATACATTTTCCCACCTAGCGGCCTATGAAGCAAAAAGCGCTATTACTTATCATCCTCATATCTATCACGGCTCTACTTTTTTCTATAAAAAAGGGAATTTTCAATGCTCAAAATGATAGTTCTGCCAGTATTGAATTGCCTGAAAAAGTTGATTACAATTTTCATATTAAGCCTATCCTTTCCGATAAATGTTATACCTGTCATGGTCCAGATGCCAATAAACGTAAAGCTGGGCTGCGTATGGATATTGAGAGTTCTGCATTTTCTGAATTACCAGAAAGCCCAGGAAAATTTGCTTTAGTTGCGGGTAAACCCAATAGCAGCATAGCCTATCTAAATATGATATCGGATGATCCGGACGAAATGATGCCACCCCCCGATTCAAAACTAAAACTGAATTCTTACGAAAAACGTTTGATAAAAAAATGGATAAAGCAAGGCGGCAAGTTTCAAAAACATTGGGCGTTCATTGCTCCTTTGAAATCGGAACCTCCAGTTATTGAAAACACAGGATGGCCCCAAAACGAGATTGATTATTTTATTCTAAAAAAAATAGAGGAGAATAATCTGGTTCCTTCAAAGAAGGCAAAGATTGAGACTTTAATACGAAGAATCAGTTTGGATCTAACGGGCCTTCCCCCCAAACCCGAGTTTGTAAAGGAGCTTGTTAAGGGTAAATCAGGCAATGTTATTAAAGAAGTTGTTGACCATTTTTTGGGAGTTCGGGCATATGGCGAGCGAATGACCCAAAATTGGCTTGATGTCGCCCGTTATGCAGATTCCCATGGCTATCAAGATGACAGTTATCGTACCATGTGGCCATGGCGTGATTGGGTTATACATGCCTTTAATAAGAATTTGCCATACGATGAGTTTTTGGTATGGCAATTAGCAGGGGATTTACTTCCCAATGCAACAAAGGAGCAAATATTGGCAACAGGATTTAATAGGAATCACCCAATTACTCAGGAAGGTGGGGTTATTCAAGAGGAATACAGGATTAATTACGTGTTGGACAGGACTAATACATTGGGAAAGGGGATTCTTGGTCTTACCTTGGAATGTGCACGCTGTC
>JAGLKG010000148.1 GCA_023141835.1 Maribacter sp.
CCCATATCGCTATTGTCAAATGTTATGGCGTCTTCGGCCTTTTTTAAAGGTGAAATTTCCCTATGCGAATCTACATAATCCCTATGCTGCACATTTTTAAGTACATCTTCATAAGTTACATCCTCCCCTTTATCCAAAAGCTCCTTATATCTCCTTGCAGCTCTTTTTTCCGGAGACGCTGTCATGAACAATTTTAACTCGGCGTTTGGGAATACTACGGTTCCAATATCACGACCGTCCATAACGATACCCTTTTCACGACCCATAGCTTTCTGAAGCGACACAAGCTTTTTTCGAACTTCCTTAATGGTCGCAATATTGCTGACATATCGAGAAACACCCATGGTTCTAATTTCCTTTTCTACATTGAGCCCATTCAAGTAGATTTCTGCAAAGCCCAAGGCCTCATTATACACAAATTTAAGATCAATGCTGTCCAAGGATTCTACAAGATCAGCCGTATTGGCATCTGCCTCATCAATAAAGCCATTTTGCATAGCAAATAATGTCACCCCCCTGTACATGGCTCCAGTATCGACATATACATAGCCCAAGGCTGTTGCCAATTGTTTGGCAATCGTACTTTTGCCGGTAGATGAATACCCATCAATTGCAATGGTAATCTTTCCCATAGGCTAAAAATAGGTAGAAAAACGGAGTCTTAAAGTATTAAAGTGTTTTTGCGTTCTTTACTTTTTGATTCGTAATGGCCAATTCTATCACCTCACTCATATCAGAGACATAATTAAAGGTAAGTCCCTTTAAGTAATCTTCCTTGATCTCAAGAATATCCTTTCTGTTCTCTTCGCTAAGAATGATTTCTTTAATTTTGGCTCGCTTGGCGGCTAAGATTTTCTCCTTTATGCCACCTACTGGTAAAACTTTACCACGAAGTGTGATCTCACCTGTCATTGCCAAGCTTTTCTTTACCTTTTTCTGGGTAAAAAGAGATACCAACGAAGTCAGCATGGTAATACCGGCACTGGGGCCATCTTTCGGAGTAGCCCCTTCAGGTACGTGAATATGTACATTGTATTTATCAAAAACTGACGAATCTATTCCAAAAATATCCGCGTTTGATTTAATATACTCCATGGCAATGGTAGCCGATTCTTTCATGACCTTACCCAGATTTCCGGTAATGTTCATGGTCCCTTTACCCCTTGACAAAATAGACTCAATAAAGAGAATATCTCCACCAACACTTGTCCATGCAAGCCCGATCACTACTCCCGCAACATCATTGTTTTCATATTTATCACGTTCCATACGCGCAGGGCCCAATATTTTCTCAATATCGGCATTGCTTATTTTGATGTTATACTCCTCCTCTACGGCTATGGACTTGGCCGCATAACGAACTACTTTTGCAATTTGTTTTTCCAAGGAACGAACTCCCGACTCCCTTGTATAACCTTCGACTATTTTCTCTAAATGAGCCTTCCCGATTTTAAGATCTTTAGTGCTAAGTCCGTGCTCTTTCAATTGCTTGGGCAATAAATGTCTTTTGGCGATTTCAGCCTTTTCCTCGATGGTATAACCGCTTACATTGATAATCTCCATTCTATCTCTCAAGGCAGGTTGAATGGTTGCTAGACTATTTGCAGTTGCAATGAACATTACCTTGGAAAGGTCATAGCTCATTTCTAGGAAATTATCATGAAACTCACTATTCTGTTCCGGATCCAAAACCTCCAACATGGCCGAAGATGGGTCTCCTTGATGGCTACTCGCCAATTTATCGATCTCGTCTAAAATAAATACGGGATTTGAAGTACCCGCTTTTTTCAAACTCTGAACAATTCTACCTGGCATGGCACCGATATACGTTTTACGATGGCCGCGAATCTCCGCTTCATCCCGCAATCCACCCAATGACATACGCACATATTCCCTTCCCAAAGCTTCGGCGACAGATTTCCCCAAAGAGGTTTTCCCGACACCAGGAGGGCCGAACAAACAAAGAATGGGAGATTTCATATCATTACGAAGTTTGAGTACCGCCAAATACTCGATAATTCGTCTTTTCACATCTTCAAGGCCATAGTGGTCCCGATCCAATATCTTTTGAGCTCTTTTTAGGTCGAATTTATCCTTTGAAAACTCATTCCAAGGAAGTTCCAAAAACAAGTCCAGATAATTTCTTTGGATTGAATATTCCGCTACTTGCGGATTCATTCGTTGCATTTTGGACAGTTCCTTCTCAAAATGCTCGGCAATTTTAGTGTCCCATTTCTTTTCCTTGGCCTTTAAACGCATTTCACTGACTTCTTCATCATAAGAGACCCCTCCCAGTTCTTCTTGAATGGTCTTCATTTGTTGATGCAAGAAATATTCTCGCTGTTGTTGGTCCATATCACTGCGGACCTTGGATTGGATCACGTTCTTGAGTTCCAATTTTTGGAGTTCCACATTCATATATTTCAATGTGGCCAGCGCCCTCTCTTGAAGGTTGCCAATCTCTAATAATTCCTGTTTTTCCTTAACATCCAGATTAAGGTTGGAGGACACAAAATTGATGAGAAACGAATTGCTCTGAATATTCTTAATTGCAAAGGAAGCCTCACTGGGAATATTGGGATTGTCCCTAATAATCTTCAATGCCAAGTCTTTGATCGACTCGATAATAGCCAAGAACTCTTGTCCATCTTGATCAGGTCTTTCTTCCAAGGTCTCCCTGACGGTGGCGGTCATATAGGGTTCCTCTGTTAGGACTTCAGCAACCTCAAATCTCTTTTTTCCTTGAATGATGACAGTCGTATTACCATCGGGCATTTGTAGAACACGCAATATTCGGGCAACCGTACCTAAAGTATTTATATCATTAATCCCTGGGGATTCGGTCTTCTCATCTTTTTGGGAAACAACCCCAATGACCTTTGAGCCATTATTGGCATCCTTGATTAATTTAATCGATTTATCTCTCCCAGCGGTAATAGGTATAACCACACCAGGAAACAAGACCGTATTGCGCAACGGTAAAATCGGTAAAGTTTCGGGCAGGCCCTCATTGTTCATCTCCTCTTCATCTTCGGGGGTCAACAACGGAATCAACTCAGCATCCTGGTCTATACCTTGCAAGGACATATTGTCAAAATTTGAAAATTTGGAATCTCCCATATATTTATTTCAGCCATTCTGTCATATTATAACAGAATTTAATGGTTCTTAATTGTTATTTAAGGCTCCTTATTGCCCCATTCGTAATGCTTTAGGGTTTCAGGCGGCTTCTTTTTCAACCCTAAAAAGCAATTGTTATGCCAACAAGGGTGAAAATTTCGAAGAAACTGTAACATTACCTAAATTGGGTCATCTATTAGATAAATCAATCACTTTTTGAGCCACAAAAGAGAACATACTGATGATTTAATACAATTGTGTCTTGTAGGGAAACAAAGTGCACAAATGGAGATTTACAATCGCTACTACAAAGCCATGTACAACACGTCTTTGAGGATTGTAAAGAACAGTGCCGAAGCCGAAGACGTAATGCAAGAATCGTTTTTAAACGCGTTTACAAAGTTGCACACGTTCAAAGGTGAAGTGACCTTCGGATCTTGGTTAAAACGTATTGTGATAAACAACAGTATATATCACTACAGAAAGCAACGAAAAAACAGTGAGGTTGCTCTTGATGACATAATGTACAAGGTCGAAGATAATGATGGGGTTGCTTCGGATCATGTGTTTACAGAACTGAAGGCTCAAAAAGTAATGGAGACCATGAAACGGTTAAAAGATAATTACAGAATTTCTTTGACCTTACATTTAATAGAAGGATATGATTATGAAGAAATAGGTACCATAATGAATATGAGTTATGCCAATACCCGAACAACAATTTCAAGGGCAAAGGAAAGTTTACGAAAAAAAATGATAAACGCTTACTAATGGAAAAGGATGAACTAAAAGATGTATTCAGTGCGCTTCAAGGGCACTTTGATACCGAAGAACCGAGAGCTGGGCATCAAGAACGATTTTTGGACAAATTGAACAAAGCAAATCAGGTCGTTACATTGAACAAACCTAAAAGAAATTGGTGGAAACCCCTTTCGATCGCTGCTTCTATTGCTGTTTTATGCCTGGTCGCCATTGGAATTAATAATTCAGGAGGTACTGTAGAAGAGCAAGTGGCCAAAATATCACCAGAGGTTGGTAACACCCAGGTTTATTTTGCCAGCCTTATCGAAGATCAAGTAAAAAAACTTGAAAATGAAAGTTCACCCGAGACCCAAAAGATCATAAGTGATACCATGGTCCAGTTGAAAAAATTGGAAACCAATTATTCCAAATTGGAAAAAGATCTTCTGAACGGAGGAAACGACAAATTGATCTTAAGTGCAATGATAACCAATTTCCAAACCAGAATAGACCTCCTACAGGATGTCATCAATCAAATCGAGACAATCAAAAATTTAAAAAATTACAATGATGAAAACTTTACTATTTAAATATGCAATACTACTACTTATGGTAGTGCCCATCACCCTTGTGGCCAACGATGGAAAGCTCAAAGGTAAATACACCGAGGAAAAGACCATAAAAAAGGAATACGATGTCAATTCAGATGCTTTGCTCAAGGTTAGCAACAGCTATGGCAATCTGAACATTACGTCCTGGAATGAGAACAGGATACTCATAGAGGTGCATATTAAGACCAGCGGCAACAACAAGGAAAAAGTTATAAAGAAACTTGAAAATATTACCGTTGATTTTGAAGCCACAAGCGCTATGGTCTCCGCAAAAACCATTTTCAACAAAAACAAAAGTAGGTGGAGTTGGAACTGGGGAAACAGCAATGTCAATATGCAAATCAATTACACCATTAAGATACCCGTAAAAAATAGTGTGCATCTGAACAACGATTATGGCAATATAATTTTGGACCGTGTTGACGGGCATGCTAAAATTAACTGTGATTACGGTAGGCTTGAAATTGGTGAATTACGGGGTAGAAACAACTATCTTAACTTTGATTACACCTCTAAATCAAGTATTGGTTTCATCAACAGTGGCGAAATAAAGGCCGATTATTCTGGATTCACCATCGAAAAAGCTGGGGATTTGACTCTAAAGGCAGATTACACAAATGCAACTATTGAACAAATGGAAAACCTGCAATACTCCAGTGATTATGGTAATCTTGAAGTTGACGAGGCAAACAACATACAAGGAGCAGGAGACTACATAAATGTGAAATTAGGCACGATTCATGGCAATGTCAACATTAATGCGGATTATGGTTCCCTTAGAATAAAAGAAATGGCCGAAGATGCCGGAAACCTACTGATAAATTCAGATTATACAGGTATTAAAATAGGCTATTCACCACACTACAATTTTGATTTTGAAATCAAAACAGAGTATGCCAGGGTCAGTGGGAAAGAAGATTTTGAAATCAACATCAGTACCGAAAAATCGAACAACAGGTATTACAAAGGCTATCATGGAAAAGCAAATAGCGGAAATTCTGTTTCCATTGATAGTGAATACGGAGGAATATCATTTACTAAAAATCAATAATTAAATAAAAATCAATCAATCAAGCCCTGTCCTTCGACTCCGCTCAGGATGACAGTTTAGGGTAAATAACACAAAATCATGAAAAAATTAGCAACACTTAGTTTAGTAGCATTATTTACAATTTCCTGTACGGCCCAATGGGGTAAAAAAGTAAATGGAAATGGCAATATGGTGACCATAGAAAGGTCGACAGGGGATTATGACGCCGTCGCGGTTTCCGGATGGTTTGATGTTGAGTTGGTAGACGGTAACGAAGGTGATATAGCCTTAAAAGGCGAAGAAAACCTTTTGGAACATATCATTACAGAAGTAAAAGACGGCAAATTGGTGATCAAAGTTGAAAAAGGGTATAATTTAAAACCTTCCACATGGAAAGAGGGAATTCACATTACGGTTCCGGTAGAAAGCATTAATTCGGTTACACTTTCAGGTTCTGGGGATATTGTGGGCAAGAAGACCATTAAGACAAGTAACTTTAAGACCTCAATGTCGGGTTCTGGTGATATCACCTTGGCAGTAGAGTCCAATTCGGTCAATGCCTCAATGTCGGGTTCAGGGGATATTACCTTGAGCGGATCAACCACCAATTTTGATGTTACCATTTCTGGCAGCGGAGACATTAAAGCTTATGGATTAGAGGCTGATAACGTTGATGCAACTGTATCTGGTTCTGCAGATATCAAAATAACCGCCAAGCAAAAATTAAAAGCAAGGGTATCAGGTTCCGGTGATATAAGTTATAAGGGAAATCCTGAAAAAGTAGATACCAAGACTTCTGGTTCAGGTGATATCTCAAAAGCATAACTGTTAATCGACAGTACAATCAAAAATCGTAACAATCAGCGAAAGCCTCTTGAGAAAGGGGCTTTTTGCTTATTTATTCTTACCATTTACCCGTGTCAATAAAAACATTCCCACAAGAAAAAACAGTCCCAAGAAAATTATGGCGTTGCGCATACTACCTGAATAATGGGCGACAGCGCCATACAGAAAAGTCCCGATTACTATACCTATTTTTTCCGAAACATCATAAAAGCTAAAGAAAGAAGCCGTATCTGTGGTCTCGGGAAGAAACTTGGAGTAGGTAGATCTAGATAGTGCCTGAATACCGCCCATTACCATTCCCACACAGCCTGCTGCTATATAAAAATCCATGGGGGTGATTACAAAATAGGCATATATACATATCATTATCCACAAAATATTGACAACTATAAGCGTTTTAATATTGCCAAACCTCTGGGATGCCATAGCCGTAAGTGTAGCTCCCAAAATGGCCACAATTTGTATAACTAGAATACTAACGATCAATCCTGTGGTACGCTGAGTATCCGACCCCCAAAGAATTTCTTCTTCCCCAAAATAGGCAGCAATGAGCATAACGGTTTGCACAGCCATGCTGTAAACAAAGAAAGCGCCTAAATAACGTTTCAACCGTACTTCACCACCCAGTTGATGCCAAACACTTTTAAGCTCCTTAAAACCGTTTAGAATTACATGGTCCCTTTTTCCCTCTTTTTTATAACCTTTGGGCAAATATCGAAAAGTGTATTGACTAAAGGCAATCCACCAAATACCAACGGTTAGGAAAGAATATTTCATGGCTTTGATTTCGGCAACTTCGGTTGCGTCGCTTTCAATTCCGAAAAAATCCGGTTTCATGACCATTGCCAAATTAAACAGTAATAAGATTACACTGCCAACGTAGCCCATTGAAAATCCTTTGGCACTTACACCATCTTGCTGTTCAGGATAGGCAATGTCAGGCAAATAGGAGTTATTGATGGCGAAGCTCACCCAAAAACCGACCAATCCGAAAAAGTAGCATCCCAGACCAAGATAAATGTTCTCCAAAGAAAACCAATATAGACCAATACAGGAGAGACCGCCCAAATAGCAGAAAAATTTCATGAACATTTTCTTGTTCCCCAAATAATCCGCTATTCCCGATATAAGAGGGGTAATAATGGCGATAAAAAGAAATGCGGCAGATGTGGTGTAAATAATCAATGGTGACCTAGCAATTTCACCACCAAATATGGTTACCTTTTCAATATCGGCTACCCTAAAAAGGGCACCATAAAATAGCGGAAAAATAGCGGAAGAAATTACGAGGCTGTACACCGAATTGGCCCAATCGTAGAATGCCCACGCATTCAATAATTTTCTACTGCCCTTAATGGCCAAGGTTCTAGTCATATATAAAAATAAAAGCCGTTCGATAAAAGAACAGCTTTCAATATACAATTATTACTTAAATAAATTTAAACCTAAGGATTATCTAAACGTTGTGACACCAAATTTCATGGCCTCTTGCCTCGCCAGTGGTGCCCACTCAGTTAAATTGGTAATTCTCGTTTCATTGGATGGATGTGTGCTTAAAAACTCTGGAGGTGTCTGGCCCCCACTCTGTGCTTTCATTCTCTTCCACAGTTCCGCTGCCTCTATTGGATCATAACCTGCAATGGCCATAATCTGTAGACCGATCCTATCTGCTTCGGTCTCATGACTTCTACTGAACGGAAGCATTAAGCCTATCGTTGAACCAAGACCATAAGCCTGATTGAACATGTTCCTAGTTTTATCATCCTTGATGGCAACATTTCCGGCTACTGCCCCTACTTGTTGTAAGGTACCTGCGCTCATTCGCTGGGCCCCATGATCCGCAAGCGCATGGGCCACTTCATGTCCCATTACAACCGCTACACCCCTTTCGGTCTGGGTAATCGGCAATATTCCTGTATAAAAAACAATCTTACCTCCGGGCATACACCAAGCATTGACTGTTTTATCATTTACCAGGTTATACTCCCACATATAATCATTAAGATAGCCAGGATAACCATTGGCCGCCAACCAACGTTCTGCCGCAGAAGATATACGTTGACCCACATTAGTGATCATTCGGGCTTCAGCAGTATTTTCAACAATATTGTTTTCGGTAAGGAATTGATCATACTGGGCAAAGGCCATTGGGAATATTTGGCTGTTCGGGTAAAAATTCAAAACCTTTTTACCAGTAAAGGGGTTAACCTTACAGGCTGCCACACCCATGAATATGGCAATTATCAGTATTAGCTTTTTCATTATAGTATAGTGTTTAGTTTTGTTAAAATACAAAAAAAATCACTTCCCCATAATACGCAATTGGCTAAAATCTTTGCTTATTTCAATTACGTTGTCCCCATTCAACTTTATGTCCTCCAAGGAAACTGACTCATTGTCAACTTCAACAGAGGTCACCTTAAATGGTAATCCGTGTAAATTGAGTTTAAACGTTTTATAAGAGGTTATAAAAGTCCCGTCCTTGAACTGTTGGATATTCAATTCATTTTCCTTTCCATGTAATTTAAAATTCCTAAGGGCATATCTACCTTTCTTATAATCATATCCATCTTGCTCATCTTCATAGACCATAGAACTCTCTTTGCCCAATTTAAAATACACATCGATCAAGAGCTCATCAATAATCAACTCACCCACATATTGCTGCACCGGATATTTCGGAATCATCGCGCCTTCTTTTATGAAAAGTGGAATTTTATCAATATCGGCCTCGACCCATTTCTCCTTACCACCTTCTACAACCTTATTGTTCCAAAAATTGTACCATTTTCCTCGAGGGATATACATACGCCTTCCCTGGGCATTGGGTTCTTGAATCGGACAAACTAAAATTTGTTGTCCAAAGATAAACTCATCAGTCCTAAAATGGGTCTGGGTATCTTCTTGGTCAAAATATACTAAAGGTTGTAACATGGGTTCGCCATGTTTGGAATAATTCCAGAACATGGTATACAAATAGGGTAGTAATTGGTAGCGCAGTTCAATATACTTTCGAACGATATCGGTCACGTCGCTATCAAATGACCAAGGTTCTTGATTTCCATGATCTCCACTTGAATGCACTCTGCAGAAAGGATGAAAAATGCCCAGTTGTATCCAACGTGCAAATAACTCTCCATTGGGCTGTTCTGCAAACCCGCCAATATCAGAACCAACGAAAGACATACCGCTCATACACATACGTTGCATTTGAACATTGGCAATCCATAAATGCTCCCATGTTGCGACGTTATCACCTGTCCAAGTTGAAGAATAACGTTGGGTTCCGGCATATGCCGAACGTGTAATTACAAAAGGCCTTTTAGGGTAGACATATTTCTTTATTCCTTCAAAAGTTGCCCTTACCATCTGCATGCCATAAACGTTATGTGCCTTACGGTGTGTACAGGGGTGGCCATCATAATTATGCCTAGTGTCCAAGGGTGCGGTTTTGGAAGGAACCTCCATCACTGCGGGCTCATTCATATCATTCCACACAGCATGTACTCCTAGCTCTGTCATAAACTCCTTATACAGTCCGGCCCACCATTCTCGCACTTCTGGATTCGTGAAATCAGGAAAATGACATTCGCCTGGCCATACTTTGCCCCGCATATAAGGACCATCTCCCCTTTTACAGAAATAATCGTTTTCCATGGCTTCCTGATACACCGAATAATCTTTATCGATCTTGATTCCTGGATCGATCATTACCACAGTTTTGAAACCGTCTTCATTCAATTCACTGATCATTCGCTTAGGATCTGGAAATTTCTTTTTATCCCAAGTGAAGCAGCGAAAACCGTCCATATAATCAATATCCAGGTACAGGGCATCACAAGGAATTCTCAATTCCCTAAACTTATTGGCAAGTGCCTTTACATTGCTTTCAGGAAAATAGCTCCATTTCGATTGATGATATCCCATGGCCCACATTGGCGGTAGTTCCGGGGTTCCCGTTAAATTGGTATATGCCTTAACCACTTTAGACATTTCAGGGCCATAGAAGAAATAATAGTTCATTTCGCCACCATCTGCCCAAAAGCTAGTTACATGTCTTCTTTCATGGGCGAAATCAAAATGCGTCCTGAATGTGTTATCAAAGAAAATTCCATAAGTGGTATTATTATGTAGACCTATATAGAACGGTATGGCCTTGTACAGTGGGTCTTGATCTTTACCGTAGGCATACTGATCGGTACACCAATTATTTACCCTCTTGCCCTTTAGATTAGAGTGGGTCGCCTTATCACCCATGCCATAGTAGCTTTCGGAATTTTGAGTTATTTTACTCATTTTCACGGTATTACCACCGTATTCATGGTTTTCTTCCCAATGAAAACCAAGCTCATCTTCATTGATGATATTGCCTTCCAAATCAGAAATCTGAACCCTCAGCGTCTTTTTATCCACTAAAACCCTGATTTTTGAAGTTTCAATGAGATACTCTGTATTGGTTTCATTTATGACCAGGTGATTATATCCCTTGCTGGCATTTTCACTAATAGCATAGGAGAAATCGGGTTGAAAAACATGTTCGGTCGCGTACCTAAATCGTAGTGCACTGTTTCTCAAAACTGTAATTTGTAATATAACACCATTTTCAGTAGTGAAATAAAACTTATCTACATCTTGTTTAAAATCTATTATCTGGTTAGGGTACAGATTCCCTTTATATTCAAGTTCAGTATTGGTAATCATAGTTGATTTCTTTTAAAGCGCGACAAAATACGCACTTTAGCATGTAAATGAAAAATGAAAAGCTACCAATTGTCAACTATTTCGATATAGTTGGTCGGTGTTATTGAAAAATGACGATTCCGAGTGATGGAATAGTTATCTCAATTGATTTGTCAAAACCGTGCCAAGGTTTCTTTGATGTCTTTATGGATGTGTTCTGAGAACCTGCTCCTCCATATTTTTTTTCATCACTGTTAAAGATTTCCTTTAACTGTCCCGGTTTGGAAACACCTATTCGATAGTTTTCCCTTGGCACCGGGGTAAAATTACAGGCGATGATAAGGTCGTTCTTTTTATCATGGCCCTTACGCGAATAGACCAACACCGAATTTTCGCTGTCCCCATAATCTATCCATTGGAATCCCTCTTCGCTAAACTGTTTTTCATAAAGTGCTGGACAGGATTTATAGATCTTGTTTAGGTCTTTGATCAGGGATTGAATACCCGAATGAAAATCATATTGGGTCAAATGCCAATCCAAACTCTGATTAAAGTTCCATTCCGAGGATTGTCCAAACTCACCTCCCATAAAAATAAGATTGCTTCCTGGGTGGGTAAACATATAGCCGAATAACAATCTTAAATTGGCAAATTGCTGCCATTCATCACCCGGCATTCTATACAACAACGACTTTTTACCATATACCACCTCATCATGGGAAAAAGGCAGCATGAAGTTTTCGGTAAAAGCGTACGTCATACTAAAGGTAATATCATCTTGATGGTGCCTTCTATAAATAGGTTCTTTCTTAAAGTACCCCAAGGTATCGTGCATCCATCCCATCATCCATTTCATACCAAAGCCAAGACCCCCATAATTCACGGGCTTCGAGACCCCGGAAAAAGCTGTCGACTCTTCCGCTATGGTCTGTACCCCTGAAAAACTTCCATAAACTGCTTCATTAAGTTCCCTAATGAACGAAATGGCCTCAAGGTTTTCGTTGTTCCCATACATATTTGGCTCCCATTCCCCATCTTCCCTAGAGTAGTCCAAATACAACATCGAAGCTACGGCATCTACTCTAAGACCATCGACATGATATTGATCCAGCCAAAATATTGCATTGCTTATTAGAAAGGCCCGAACCTCATTTCTACCATAATTAAAAATCAGGCTTTTCCAATCAGTGTGATATCCCTTTCTTCTGTCCGGGTGCTCATATAAATGTGACCCATCAAAAAAACCGAGACCATGGGCATCTTCAGGAAAGTGTGAGGGCACCCAATCCAAAATAACTCCAATATCATTTTGATGTAGCTTATCTACCAACAATTTAAAATCTTCTGGGTTTCCAAAGCGTGATGTCGGCGCAAAATAACCTGTAAGTTGATAGCCCCAGGATGGGTCATATGGAAACTCCATAATAGGCATAAACTCTATATGCGTAAAACCCATTTCCTTGACATAATTTACCAGATCTTCTGCCAATTCTTTGTACGATAGGAAATTATTATCCTTATCACGTTTCCAAGAACCTAAATGCACCTCATACACCGAATAAGGTTTGTCCAAGGCATTTTTGGACTCCCGCGTATCCATCCATTTTTTGTCTTTCCATCTGTAATTGGCTTCCCAAACTACAGATGCCGTCTTGGGCGGATGCTCACAAAATCTAGCAAAGGGATCTGCTTTTTCCGTGGCTATGCCAAAATTATTGGAATGTATCGCATATTTATACAACGTTCCTTGCCCGATATCTGGAATAAAACCTTCCCAAATACCACTTGCATCCCAACGTACATTCAATGCATGGCTATGTTCCTCCCAACTATTAAAATCTCCGATTACTGAGACGGAATTGGCCGTAGGTGCCCATACTGCAAAATAAGTGCCTTTTACCCCATCCAATTCAATGGGATGAGACCCTAATTTCTCGTAAAGTTTAAAATGCTTGCCAGCTTTGAATAAATCAATGTCAAATTCGGAAAAAAGCGAGTGGACAATAACTTTGGACATACTACGGTTCTATTTCTGGCAAAACTAATCAACTTAGAATAAAGTGTATGATATTTAGGGATTTACTTTGCTGGCCGTGTTTTTATTCCAAAAAAAACAATTTAATTTAAAAAATGGAACGCTTTTTGAAACGGTTCTTCAAATACGATTTAAACGAACAATTAAAACTATAATTATGAGAAAGATTAGCATTGTACTCGGTACATTTTTATCCCTATTTATTATGTCATGTGAAGGCCCTATAGGACCTCCAGGATTTGATGGCTTTGATGGCTTGGACGGTTTGGATGGACAGGACGGAGTAAATATTTTAGGAACTGTTATTGACATTGAAGGAGATTTTATAGCTGATGATTATAGCATTTTTTACGAATTTCCACAAACTGTTGAGGTTTTTGAAAGCGACGTGGTACTCATTTACCTTTTGTGGGGTCAAACCGAAGACAGCAATGGGGAAGCCGTTGATATTTGGAGGTTATTGCCACAGACCCGAATCCTGGACCAAGGGTTATTACAATACAATTATGACTTCACTTTTTTTGATGTGAATATTTTTTTGGAAGCCGACTTTGACCTTAGCACCTTGCAAGCTGGCGATACTGACAATCAGGTCTTCAGAATAGCTGTTTTACCGGCGGAACTTTTAGCCGGATCAAGGCTTGACCGATCAAATATCGAAGCTGTTATGAATGCAATGGGAGCAACAGAAAAGGATGTCCAAAGGATAAAATTAAACTAGACCGTATATTTAGTTAGAATTTCTAAGAGGACGTCTAAAAAGTAGCTCTTTCCGTCCGTTCGAGCGGAGTCGAGAACTCAATCTATCTGAAAGCCAGTTGGTTTCGACTGCGCTCAACCTGACA